>CBAAAD010000109.1:0-7979 GCA_964658785.1 uncultured Methylobacterium sp. | reverse complement strand
CTGCGCTTCGGCTTTTCCAACGAGTTCATCGATCGCGCGGACGGCTGGCCCGGCGTTCGCCAGCGCTACGCTCTGCCGCAGACGCAGGTGCGCGGACTCGACCACGCGCTGTCGTATCGCGCGGTAGCCAGCGGCGCGGTCGATGCCATCGACCTCTACAGCACCGACGCGGAAATCCCCTACTACCATCTGCGCACGCTGGACGACGACCGGCATTATTTCCCTCGCTACGAGGCGGTGTACCTGTATCGGCTGGCGCTTGTGCAAAGCGCACCGCGCTTCGTCAGCGCGCTGCAAAAGCTCGCCGGCCGTATCGACGAAAACACCATGCGGCAGATGAATGCCAAGGTGAAGCTGCAGGGCATGAAGGAAAATGTCGTGGTCGCCGCGTTTCTTGGCATCCACGCCGATACCAGCGCCAACAAGGGACTCGCCGCAAGACTGCTGCAGACGACGATCGAGCACATCAAGCTGGTGATGCTGTCGCTGGGCCTGGCCGTGCTGCTGGCCATTCCGCTGGGCATTCTGGCCGCGCGGCTGAAGCGCCTCGGGCAAGTGGTCATCGCGCTGACCGGCATTCTGCAGACGGTGCCGTCGCTGGCGATGTTCGTTTTCATGATCCCCGTGTTCGGCATCGGCACCTGGCCGGCCATTGCCGCCCTGTTTCTGTACAGCCTGCTGCCGATCGTGCGCAACACGCACGCCGGGCTGGTCGGCATCGCGCCGGAACTGCGCGAATCGGCCGCGGCCATGGGCCTGCCGCGCGGCGTGCGGCTGCGCCGGATCGAGCTGCCGCTGGCAACGCGCTCGATCCTTGCCGGCATCAAGACGGCGGCGGTGATCAACGTGGGCACGGCCACGCTGGCGGCGCTGATTGGCGCCGGCGGCTACGGCCAGCCGATACTCACCGGCATTCGGCTGGACAACATCAGCCTGATTCTTGAGGGGGCCATTCCCGCAGCGATTCTGGCACTGCTGGCGCAGGGCGTTTTCGAAGGCATCGAACGCTGGCTGACCCCGCGCGGGCTGCGGCTCCAGGCGCGGCAATAGGCGTAACGCGTGCTGATGTCGCAGGCCCGCGCCGCATGACGAAACCGGCACGTCGGGCATGCGACCATCGGCTATTCGCATCGAGGCCCAACGCATGCCGCACGACCCCAACACCCACTCGCCGCGCATCGCGATCATCGGCACCGGCATGGCCGGCATCAGCTGCGCGCACGCGCTGCAGCAGCACAATCTCGCCGTCACGCTGTTCGAAAAAAGTCGCGGCATCGGCGGTCGCCTCGCCACGCGGCGCACCGACGGCGGCGACCGCTTCGACCACGGCGCGCAGTACATCACCACGCGATCGGACGAGTTCAGTGCCTTCATCGACAGCCTGCAGAGCGAGGGCGCCGCGGCCGAATGGCAGCCGCGATTGCGCAGCGCCGCGTCGGCGCATCACGCGTGGTTTGTCGGCGCACCCGGCATGAGCGCCCTGCTGAAACCGCTGGCGCGGCATCTCGACATCCGCCTCGGCACCACAGTCAGCGCGCTGGAGCGAAGCGGGAGAGGCTGGAAGCTGCGAACGGCCGACGGCACGCTGTCCGAACCCTACGATGTGGTGATCAGCACCGCGCCGCCGGTGCAGACGCGCGCGCTTTTTGCAGTCGACCCGGCCATGCCAAGGCTGCTCGACGCGGTTAGCATGGCGCCGTGCTGGACCTTGATGATCACGTTCACCGCGCCGCTCGATGTGGACTTCGACGCGCGCCGATTCGACGAGGGCGCGATCTCCTGGCTCGCGCGGCAGGCGTCACGGCCCGAGCACGACGGTAATCCGCACGCCTGGGTCGTGCATGCCGGCGCCGAATGGAGCGCGGAGCATCTGGAGCTGACGCCCGAGCAGGCCGCAAGCGTCATGCAGCAGGAACTCTCCCGCACCATCGGCCGAGCGCTGCCGGAAGTCAGTTTCGTCCAGGCGCACCGCTGGCGCTACGCGATGACCACGCAGCCGCTGGGCCAGCCTTTTCTCGCCAGTGCCGATAAAAGCTTGTTTGCCGGCGGCGACTGGTGCTTGGGCGCACGCGTGGAGTGTGCATACCAGAGCGGCGCGGCAATCGCCGAAGCCGTGGCGAACAACCAGCCTGCATGATGATGAACGCGCCGGGCCGCGGCGGTTGTTCTGACTGACGGAACAACGCGTGCAGCGGCATATGGCCGTCCAAATACCTTCTTCGGTTGACAATCCGTATCGCTCGTGTCGACCATGGGCGTCTGCTTACTTCCAGAAAATACCGCTCATGTCCAAACAACCCGCGCTGGCGATCGTCTACGAGCATCCCGAGTGGTTCAAGCCGCTGTTCGCTACGCTGGATCGCCGCGGCGTCGACTACCAGGCCTTTGCTTTCGAAAACCACCACTTCGATCTGGCTGACAAACACGCACCGGCGCCGGTCGTATTCAGCCGTCTGGCGATGAGTTCGTTTCTGCGCCAGGACGAGCATCCGATTTTCTACGCGCAGGCCTTGTACGCGCACTGGGAGTTGAACGGCGCGCACGTGATCAACGGCAGCAAGGCCCTGGCCATCGATGCGAACAAGGCGCGGCAGCTGTCGGTGATCCAGTCGCTGGGGCTCGATATTCCCGCCACGCGCGTGGTACATCGCCAGGCCGATATCGTCGCGGCAACGCAGGGCCTGCGCTTTCCGGTCATCGTAAAGGTGAACATCGGCGGCTCGGGCGCCGGTGTCTCGCGCTATGACAGCGTCGACGAACTGAAGCAGGCCGTGGCGGACAGCAGCACGCCCAAAGGCATCGACAGCGTGCTGCTGGTGCAGGAATACGTGCCGGCGAAGGACAGGCACATGGTTCGCATGGAAACGCTGGACGGCAAGTTTCTTTACGCGATCTCGCTCAACACCGACGGCGGCACGTTCGACCTCTGCCCCGCCGACGTGTGCCTGATCGACAAGCCCACCGTCACCGTGCAGGAGTTCAAGCCCGATGCGCAGGCCATCCAGGCGGCCGAGGCGATTGCGCGCGCATCGAACCTGGACATCGGCGGCATCGAGTTCATGATCGACGAACGCGACGGCGCGCGCCGCTTCTACGACATCAACGGGCTATCCAATTTCGTGGCCGATCCACTCAACGTGCTGGGCTGGGACCCGCACGAAAAGCTGGTCGACTATCTGATCAACGTGATCGCATCGCAGCGGGAGAAGGCAGCATGAAGTACGGATTCTGGGCCCCGGTATTCGGCGGTTGGCTGCGCAATATCCGCGATGAAAACATGGAGGCGAGCTGGGACTATCTCAGCAAGCTGTGCATCCGCGCCGAGCAGATCGGCTACGACCTGACCCTGGTCGCCGAGCTCAACCTCAACGACATCAAGGGCGTCAACGAACCGGCGCTCGACGCGTGGTCCAGCGCCGCCGCGCTGGCCGCGGTGACGAAGAAGCTGGAAATAATGGTCGCCGTGCGGCCGAATTTTCATCAGCCCGCGCTGTTCGCCAAGCAGGCCGCGAATATCGACCGCATCTCCGGCGGGCGCCTCGCGCTCAACGTGGTGTCGTCCTGGTGGGCGGACGAGGCCACGCAGTACGGCCTGCAGTTCGATCAGCACGACGATCGCTACGGCCGCACCAACGAGTGGCTGCAGGTGGTCGACGGCCTGTGGACGCAGACGCCGTTCAATTTCAGCGGCGAGCGCTACCAGCTGAAGGACGCTATATGCGAGCCCAAGCCGATCTCCTCGCCGCGGCCGACCATCTACGCCGGCGGCGAATCCGAAGCGGCCAAGACGATGATCGCCCGGCGCTGCGATGCGTACGTGATGCACGGCGACGAGCCGGCCTTCATCGCCGAAAAGATCGCCGACATGCGCGCCCGCCGCGAGAAAGAAGGCCTGCCGCCGATGATCTGCGGCATGGCGGCGTACGCCATCGTGCGCGACACCGAAGCCGAGGCGCTGGCCGAAGTCGAGCGCATCACCACGCTGGACCCGGAAGCCGCGGGCTTTGCGAACTTCGACCAATGGCTATCCGGCACGCAGCTGGAGCGCGAGATGAAGATCAAGGAATACTCGGTCTCCAATCGCGGCCTGCGCCCTGGCCTGGTCGGCACACCCGAGCAGGTGCGCGCGCGCATCGAGGAGTTCTCCGCCGTCGGCCTCGATCTGCTGTTGCTGCAGATGAGCCCGCAGTTGGAAGAGATGGAGCGCTTTGCGGCGCAGGTGATGGCGCCCTCGGCGGTGACGGCGTGAGGTCTGACGAAAGACCGTGCACGATCTGATCAGCCCGCCGAACGATAATCCATCGGCAGCGTCACGATGAACTCGCTGCCAAGATTTCGTCCTGCGCTGGTCACCGAAACCGTGCCGTGATGGGCTTCGACCAGTTCACGGACCACCGCCAGCCCGATACCAAGACCGCTGCTGGCATGATCGATGGCACGGGCGTCCTGCACAAACAGATCGAAAATATGCGGTAGCGCCTCGGCCGAGATACCGATGCCGTTGTCGGACACGATGACCACCAACGACTGATCGCGCACCACCATCTCAAGCACAATGACGCCGCCTTGCGGCGTGTACTTGGAGGCGTTGTCGAGCAGATTGGTGAAAATTTGCGTCAAACGCACGCGGTCGCCGTAAAAATGAAGCGGCTCCTTGGGCAGTTCGATCCTGATCTGCTGATCTCTCGAATCCATGGCCGGTCGACAGGCTTCGATGACCAGGCGCAGCACGCCGACCAGCTCCACGGAGCTGCGCTCCAGCCGCAGCTTGCCGGTACTGATGCGCGAGCCATCGAGCAGATCGCTGATAAGCCGGGACATATGCGTCACCTGCTCGTCGATGATCACCTGCAGGCGGGCCAGTGACAGCTCATCGTTGGTCTGCCGGTCGATCAGCAGGCTGGCGGCAAGCCGTATCGGCGTGAGCGGATTGCGCAACTCATGCGCCACCATCGCCATGAACTTGATCTGCTGGCGGTGTGCCTCACGCGCATGCAGCTCCAACTCCTGCGCATTGAGCGCCGCCATCACGAGCTGTTCGTTGGCGTCCCGCAAATCCGTCAGGCGACGTTCCTCGACGATCGGCAGCGCGTCGTGATGCGCGAGCGGCATCAGATGAAGCAGGGTCGAGCGCGGGCCAGGTCCGTTCGGTTCATCCGGTGAGGCGTCTTCATGAAACTGGAATCCGCCTGGCCCTAGGCCCTTGGAGCGATACATCGCCACATCGGCGCGATCGATCAAGGTAGCCATATCCGTGCCGTCTTGCGGATACATCGCAATGCCGATACTGGCAGATAGCTGCAGCCGCACCTCACCGACCGAACTGGGCACTGCGATGGCGGCAAGCAGCGCCTGCGCCATATGCGCGGCATCGGATGCCTGCGCGACATCGGTGAGCAGTATCAGAAACTCATCGCCGCCGTGGCGACTGACGGTATCGCCATCGTGCAGCACCGATTCCAGTCGGTTGGCCACCACCTGCAGCACGGTGTCGCCACCGGCATGCCCCAGGGTGTTGTTGATGTACCTGAAATGGTCGAGGTCGAGGAAGAGCACGGCAAGATGCGTATGGCGCTGGCGTGCCGAGATCATCGCCGCGGTCAGGCGCTCGAACATCAGTGCACGGTTGGCGGTGTGAGTGAGCGCATCACGCTGGCTGGCATACGTCAGCTCGTTGAGATTGGCCACAGCGGTCTCGGCGATGGTTTCGGCGCTCAGCACGGCCAGCACCAGCCGGCCATTGGCCTCGAGCAGCTGCGCGACGCGATTGCTGCTGACCTGCTGCTGGACGTCCGACAGCTCCTGCCGCAGCCTGACCAGATCCGCACGCAGGTCATCGGCCTGCCCGTTGAGCAACGCAAGCGCATGCGTGGCATCGGCAACGGTGAGCGGATCGGTGCGGTCGATCATGACGTCGACGGCATGGCGTTACAGCTAGCCATCGTCAGCACCGGATATCGGTCCGTTCAGCACGCTGCGGCTGCGCGTTGGCCGGCCGCCGAGCAGTCCTTCGTAGCCGGCGAGCAATTCGTCGATCTGGATGCCGTCATCGTCGATATGGAAAAGATGCAGGCCGTTCGAATGCGCGCTGGCGCGAATCTTCACCACGGCCATCACGCGCTGCAGCCGTCCTTCCAACTCGATATAGCGCTGCACGATGATCGCGTCGGTGAGAAAGGCCGTGCCGTAGGGACTGAAGCGCAATTCGTTGTAGCGATCCTCCAGCTCGGAGGTCATCAAGACGGTAACGCCGATTTCGGTGAGCGCGAATACCAGGCGCGAGAGCGACTCGCGGAAATCCTCGCGGAACGTCGGCGCCAGCGCCAGCTCGAATCCCGAAAGCGAATCGATGACGACGCGGGTGGCCTTGAGCCGGTGGATTTCCTCGATCAGCAGCTTCGCAATTTCGTCGACCGACAGCGCCAGCAAACGCGTGTCGACCACGCCAACCTGCCCGCTTTCGATCAGCTCGGCCAGCACGACACCGCGCGACTGCTTGGGCCGCTGTTCGAAAGCGGCGATGACGCCGGTCTCTCCGGCGCGCGCGCCTTCGGCCAGAAACGCCGATGCCAGAATGCTTTTGCCCGAGCCCGAAGGCCCGGCCACCAGCAGCGAATAGCCGCGCGGCAAACCGCCGCCCATCATCGCGTCCAGTTTGGGCACGCCCATTTTTATCCGCTTGTCGGGCTCCAGCGCGGGTTTCCGGTCGGTCAATGGTGCCATCCCGGGTGGTGCAAATACCTGGATTCCACTTTCGCTGATGCGAAAGGTATGCAGCCCCGGCAGGGACGGCTGCCCGCGCATTTTCATGATCTCCATCTTGCGAACCATGGAATTGCCCTGCACGCTCTGGCGCAGCCAGATCAGTCCATCGGCCACGGTGAAAACCGGGCTGGGATCGTCGCCGCTGAAGTATTCGCCGAGCAAGAACGTGGTGGCCTGCCAGGTGGTCATCAGCATGCCCAGCTGCTGAATGAACTGCTGCAGGCTGATAAAGGCATTGGCTTCGCCTTCACCGGCAAGGATCACCGAGCGGAACGAGTCGACAAAAACCAGCGATGGACCGTGCGCCTCCACTTCGGCAACCATCCGCGCGAGCACCTTGGACAGATCGCCGGTCGACGTTTCTTCGGCAAGATTGATGAAGTGAACCGACTGGCCGACCTTTTCCGTATCGAAGAATTCAAACTGCTGCTGATAGCGGAACATCTTCAGCGGCGGCTCGCCCAGCACGGTGAAATACAGCGCCGGTCGTTCCTCCGTGGCCAGCGCGAACATCATCTGGTGCGCCAGCGTGGTCTTTCCCGATCCGGGCGGGCCAGCAATAAGGTTGAATGAGAACTCCGGCAGACCGCCGCCGAACACCTCGTCCAGTCCGGGCACCCCCGTGGCAAGGCGATGGATGATGGCTTTAA
Organism: uncultured Methylobacterium sp.; assembly: GCA_964658785.1. Lineage (GTDB taxonomy): Bacteria > Pseudomonadota > Gammaproteobacteria > Xanthomonadales > Rhodanobacteraceae > Rhodanobacter. Next base: position 564 of record CBAAAD010000109.1, on the reverse strand, counting down.
CCGTGGTCATGAAGCGGTGTCCTTTGCGGCATCGCCGCTGGATGGCTTGTCCCACACCGAACGCAGCAGCCGCTCGAACAGCGAACCGCCAATCAGGTGGATAAGAAGATCATGAAACGTGTTAAGCAGCGAAACGGTGGCAGCAGAAGCCTCGGCAGGCGTCTGCTGCGACAACGTTGTCCTCAGCCCGACAAAATCACCGGGGCGCAACGAACCCTCGTAAGCGGTAACGAGGCAGGGATGGTCAACCAGCGTGAGATAGATGCTGCGCTTGTAGAGGGCGGCCACGCCCGCCTGGCCGATGATCGGCGCCAGCGCTACGTCGACGTCCCGCCATATCTGCAGTGCGGTCGCCGCAATGGTTTCAGCATTGGCATCCTGCCCTACTCGTCGGGCAAGCATGGCTTGGATACCGTGTATGTCATTCGGCATCGGTAGCCCGGAGAGCACACGAGATCGCGCGCCTTGGAGCATCATCGTACGCGCTAATGGTTTTCAATACCGGTTAGTTTTTTCTTGCGCTTCGCGCGGGAACTGGGCGCGGTCTGCCGGGTGCCGCCGGGT
>CBAAAD010000108.1:0-8017 GCA_964658785.1 uncultured Methylobacterium sp. | reverse complement strand
CGCCAACCTACGTCGATTCTCCAAACATCGCCGAGAACTCGCGGGCGAAACGGTGCACGTCGCCGGGCCAGCGTGCTGACAGGTAGTTGCCGTCGCGGACCACGAAGGCCGGGGAGTCGTCGGTGGCGCTGTCGCGCGCGATGCCGTTAGTTTTGCGGGCGCGGTCTTTGGCGTTGCGCGGCACGTCGCGGAAATCGGCGGGGTCGGCCAGCGCGCGCGTGACTTCCTGCTGCACCGACATATAGCCGTCCGTTTGATCCGGCGCCTCACTGTAGGTGCGGTAGTAGTGCGGATCCCAGAAGCGGGTGATGCGCGTCGTCATCCACGCCTTCTTCTCGAAGGCCCAAGTCAGCGCGGTGGTGCGGCGGCCGAATAGCACGGATTTGCCGTTCCTGAGCGAACGGCTGCGCGCGGCGAGCAACACGCCATGGCAGATCGCCGCCACCGGTTTGCCGGCCTCGAAGAATGCAGCCACAAGGTGCTGCAACACCGCGCTTTCCAGATACTCGCGCATGCCACGCGCGCGGTGCCCGCCGGGCAGCAGCAGGCCGTCGTAGTCGTTCGCATCAAGTTCATCCCAGCGCCGCGGCGAGCGGAACGCGGTATCGTCCTGCATGGCGGCGTAGGCTTGCCGCGCATCGCGATTGGCGCGCAGCACCAGCCCGACCACGCGCAGCCTGCGCAGCCCCGGCAACCAGCCCCACGGGTCCAGCCCGATACCGCTGAGCATCAGATCATCCGAGTGCGCAGGCTGCCCATCGGGCGTGGCGAACACGACGACATGACCATCCTTGCGCAGGGTCTGCCAGCTCACCGCGACCTCCGACGGGTCGCAATCTCGGCGCGGCAAAGGAATAAGAACGTTGGCCATGGCGATGGGCGCTCAGGCAGCCGGCCCATTCAAATAATCCAGGCTCGCCTGCAGCATCGACTCCATGCCGATGGTCAGCGCGCCTTCGTCGAGAAAGAATTTCGGCGAGTGGTTGGACGGCGCCTTCGAGGCATCCTGACCCTTCGGCGTTGAGCCGACGAAGAAATACACGCTTGGCACCGCCTGCGCGAAATAGGCGAAGTCCTCCGAGGCCATCCACGGCTTCGCTTCGATCGCGTGTTCGCTGCCGATCGCCTTGCCGATGCTGGCGCGCACGCGCGCGGCCAGCGCGGGGTCGTTGACCAGCACAGGATTGCTGTCGCCGACCGGAATCTGTTCGTCGACCGTGGCGCCGTTGGCGGCGGCAATGTGCTCGGCCGTCATCTTCAAGTCGTCCACCGCCTGCTGGCGCATGCCGGCGTCGAAGGTGCGCAGCGTGCCCTGCAGCTCCACCTGGTCGGGCACGATGTTGTAGCGCGAGCCGCCGTCGACGATGCCGAAGCTCAGCACCGCCGGCAGCGTGCTGATATCCAGCCGGCGGCTGACAATGGTCTGCGCGGCGGTGATGATTTCGGCCGAGGTCACGATCGGGTCGATGCCGTTCCACGGCATGGCGCCGTGCGTCTGCTTGCCGTGCACCACCATGCGGAACCAGTCCGAGCCGGCCATGGTCGGCCCCGGCCGCACCGACACCGTGCCCACGTTGAGCGAGCTGACCACGTGCATGCCGAACATCGCGTCCGGTTTGAAATCCTTGAACAGCCCTTCCTTCAGCATCAGCGAGGCGCCGCCTTCTTCGCCCGCCGGCGCACCTTCCTCGGCCGGCTGGAACACGAACAGCACCGAGCCGTGCAGGGTCTTCTTCATGCCGCTGAGCGCCTGCGCCATGCCCAGCAGCATCGCCGTATGCGCGTCGTGGCCGCAGGCGTGCATCACGCCGGTCGGCTTGCCGCGGTATTCGCCGGTCGCCTTCGACGCAAACGGCAGATCGACTTCTTCCTTCACCGGCAGCGCGTCCATATCCGCGCGAATGGCCAGGCGCGGGCCGGGCAGATCCCCTTTCAGCAGACCGACCACGCCGGTATGCGCGATGCCGGTATGTACCTCCAGCCCCAGTTTCCTCAGCTCAGCCGCCACCAGCGCGGACGTGCGCACCTCGCGATTGCTGAGTTCGGGATGCTGGTGAATATCGCGCCGCCACGCGGTGACCTGCGGCAACTCCTTTTGAGCCATGGCCTGGACGCTGGTTGCTGGCGTATCGGTGGCGTGCAGTGACGACATTACGACGGCGGCAAGTGCAAGAGCGATAGCGGTGCGGTGCATTGGCATCTCCTGGGGTAGGGCTGATGCTAGCGCGTGCGCTGGCGATCCTGAGAAAAATGCGTGGAAAAAAGTTATCTAGTGCGCGTCAGCGACGGTACGAGGCGTGTCACTGATGCGGCGTGAAAGGCGATATCGCCGTCCGCCACTGCAATCACGCGCCTCGGTTTGGATTGCCTTTGTGCGCGATGAATCACCGATGGTTCTCTGGTTGACGTAGAGCGGGCGCGTTCTGCCGAAGGCTGTCGATACCGCCCAAAATGCTTGGCCGGCGCAGCGATAGCGCTGGTTGGCCATCAATGCCGCATCATCATCAGCACGATCTCCAGCATGATCAGCACGACCACCGATACCTCGAGCAGTTCGGCACGGCGGCTGGACGCTTCGCCGTAAAGCGCCGCGTAGGTGTCGCGGATAATGGCGAGTTTTCGATCCACCGATTCGCCGAGCGCCGGCACGCGGAACAGGCCCAGCGCCGTGCTGTAGACACGTGCGAGGTAGACATCCTCAGTGACCTGCAAGGCGTTGTCCACACGCTCGGTCAGTTCAGTGACTTCGGCAACCAGCGTATAGAGTCGCCTGGCCAGGTGCGCGAATCGACGCGATGCAAAGACCGACATGGCGCCGCGCGCGCTTTCCACGCGGTCGTACATGCGGGGAAGCTCGTCGTCGAGCAAGGTATCGTAGTAACGGAACTCCACCAGCTGAGCATTGGCCACTTCGATCACATCGGCCACGTCCGAATCCCTTCGCGGCTCATAGATAAAAGCGCGATCCCAGGTCAGTACCACCATGTCGTCGGCGTAGTAGGAAAACGTGCGTGACAGCAGCTCGCGTCGGGATGCTGCGGACAGTTCGCGCTTTTCGCCGGACAGCAGTGCCACCAGGTCCACGCGGTCGCGAAGTTCTGCGGCATCAATCTGAGTGCTGAAAGCGTGCACGGTGCCGATGAGATAGTCCTCTTCCAGCGCCGCGTCGGCGGCGGGGCGATCGAGCGCCGGCAGGATGACCTCTCGCACGCGGTCGAGCCACTGTGTCCAGAAGGTGATAGCTGGCGGACCGACAGCGCGGTCCAGCGCATCGAAACTGGCGACGTATTCGTCCCATGTGAGGTCCGCCACGGCAATGCGCGCGGACAGCGCAGCCACGCCAAAGTCATACAGTCGCACGGAAATCTCGGCTGTCACCTCGCGCCCGCACAGGCTGAGTTCGGTCGATCCCAGCGAAAACAGCAAGGGGGCGACGCCAAAGGTGACGGCCTTCGGCGGTGTACTGGTCAGCTGCGAGCGCCTGACCTTGCTGCCCTGGCGCGCGCCCCACAGCGACTCGGCCTGCGCCAGATCGATCGTATACGCAATGTCGAAAAGACGAAGCGCCGTTAGCTCACCGGACTTAACCGACACTCCTGTTGCGTTCACGATGCGCCGCTTGGTGAGCTGAAGACGTCAGAAGTGTAATCCGGATGCAAGACATACCCGTGAAACGTGCGCCACTTCTTGCGCCGTCGCGCAGGCGACGCAGTGGTTATGTGTGCGTGTCGACCACGCTCGGTAACATTGAGCCCGCGCCCTGATGCCTATCCATGCGAAGGGCAGGACGCACTGGAACACGTCGCCACACAGCATAAAGACGGATGACGAATGAGGCTCTGAGCAGGCATGAGTAGTGCCTCGCCTGGCCAAAAGCCGGCTTACCCACTAAGTTGCTCACTCGCCAGAGCCGCGGAGCGCCCATGAGCGCAAGTGCAGATGTGATCGTCGTTGGTATGGGGTTGGCAGGCCCTGTGGCGGCGGAGCTGGCCGATGTGGGTCGCCGCGCGCGGGTGCCTGAGCACCAGGCTGGGCCTCGGCAGAATCCGTGCGGGCGCACGCTGCGGCCGCCTGGCAGCTGTTTCGTTGCCCATTCGCACATGCGCGCCGATGGCTGCCTAACGACTATTCGCGGGGAGCTGCGCGGCGGTCGCGCGAAGACCTGGGCACGCCTGTGATGACTTCAATGGGGCGTGTCGTGATCTATGGCGCCGGAAATATCGGTTGTTACATCGGCGGACGTCTGGAAGGCCAAACGGCGATCCGCTATATAGGGCGTGAAAAGGCGCTACAAAGCCTGCGCGAGCACGGGCTCACCGTGACCGACTATCGCGGGCATAAGCAGCACACGCCGCCGGCCGCGCTGGACCTGCAAGTTACACCGCAGGCAGCGGCAGGCGCGTCGCTGGTGCTGGTCTGCGTGAAGTCGGCGGCGACCGTCGATGCCGCGCAGCAGCTCGCGCCGTTGCTCAAGCCGGGCACGGTGGTGATCAGCCTGCAGAACGGGCTGCACAATGCAGACGTGCTGCGCGATGCGCTGCCGCGGTGCACGGTACTGGCCGGCATGGTGCCCTTCAACGTGGTGCAGCGTGCGCCGGGTGTGTTTCATCAGGCCTCTTCCGGCGAGGTGATGGTGGAGTCGGACGCCGGGCTCGCCGCGTGGCTGGCGGCCTTCGCCAATGCCGGGCTGCCGCTGGAACTGCGGCATGACATGGCGGCTGTGCAGCGCGCCAAGCTGCTGCTCAATCTCAACAACGCGATCAATGCGCTATCGGATTTACCGCTGCGCGACGAGCTGTCGCAACGCGGCTGGCGCCTCTGCCTGGCGCTGGCGCAGCGCGAGGCGCTCGACGTGTTTCGCCACGCCAGACTACCGGTCGCGAAGCTGACGCCCGTGCCACCGTCGTGGCTGCCGCGCGTGCTGCAGTTGCCTGACGCGCTCTTCAGCCGCGTCGCCTCACGCATGCTCGCCATCGATCCGATCGCCCGCTCCTCCACGTGGGACGATCTGAAAGCCGGCCGCCTCACCGAAGTCGATTACATCAATGGTGAGGTAGTGAAGCTGGCCCAAGCGCAAGGTCGCCACGCGCCGATCAATGGCAAGCTGTGCGAATTGATCCACGCGGCCGAAAAGCATCCCAAAAGCTGGACGTCGGAAGAGCTCCTTGCAGCGCTTTCGTAGGTTGGGTTTCGCTGCGCTCAACCCAACCTACGATATGGCGCAAGTTCTGCAGCTCCCGACGATTGTGCTCAAAAACCCCTGGGGCTTTCGGTTGCGAAATCATCGAAAGCGAAAACAAGCCAACAAAGGAATGGGAAATGCGCAATACAGAGGACGTTCGCGGGTACGCGCTTGCCGGCGTTGAAACGCTGGTGTTTGCTGGCGGCGGCAACCGATGCTGGTGGCAAGCCGGCGCAATTAGTTACCTGATGTCGCGCGGCATGCAGTTGCCTAGACAGTTGGCAGGAACGAGCGCCGGAGCGGCCGTTGCCGCATCGTGCATGACGCGCAATGCGGACGTGGCGCTGCAGGCGTGCCTGAGGCTCTATGCCGAGAACGCACGGATCTTCGACTGGTCTGGCCTGTCGAGACTCAGGTTCAAGTTCGCTCATCAGTATGTGTATCCGGCGTGGCTTAGTTCCTTTATCAACGCCGAAACGATGGACGAGATACGCAACTCGTCATCTCGTCTGACGGTCGCGCTTACCCGGCCGGCGCGGCTTTTGGGTACGGGTGGTTCGGTGGTTGCGGGAACGCTCGCCTATCTGATCGATAAATACCTTTGGAACAGCATTCATCCCAGGCTTCCGAAAATGTTTGGGCTTCGCCAGGATTTCGTCGCGTTGAATGATTGCGCCAGCCTCGAGGACGCCCACTCGCTGCTCGTAGCGGCGGCATCGGCACCACCCATCATGTCGGCGCGGCGGATAGGCGAGGGCCACGCGTTCGACGGCGGCTACGTCGACAATGCGCCGATTCCTCCGCAGTCACCTGACGAGCGTGCAGGCACGCTGGTTCTGCTCAGTCGTCACTATCCAAAGCTACCCGGACTCTTCCGTCTTTCGGGACGAACCTATTGGCAGCCGAGCCGGCGAGTGCCGGTATCCACCTGGGATTGCACGGCTAAAACGACCGTGCGTGATGCGTACGATCTGGGACGTCGAGATGCGCAGGACGCGCTTGAGCAGGGCTCGCTTCTTTAGGTTCGGAGCAGGACATCGGGCACTATTGCGCGCGTACCAGGATGTTCTTGCAGGTGCTTTCGTAGGTTGGGTTGAGCGCGGCGATCGTGGAGGCAGGAAGCCGAAACGAACATTCGCAGGGCGAATGGCCCGAAGGGCGGCTCGCAGGAGCGAGTCGTAAACCCAATTTTGGTCGCTGCGTGTTGTTGAGTTTCGCAGGCTCAACCCAACCTGCAAAGGCGCCGCACGAACGTGGTACTAGATGAGTGAACTAAGCGGCGCCCAAGGCCAAAGCGTGGCGCATCACCATGCCGAACGCCCCTTCCGCGGCGAGATAGTCCCAGCGTTCGACGAGGGCTTGTGGCGATGCGCTGTCATAGCGAATCAGGTTGACGGAGTTCGGCACGCCGTCGCGTACGCGCGTGGAAACGGCGGTACCGGCCTGCACCGCGTAGACGCGGCGCGGCAGGTTTGGCAGCGGCATGACGTAGGGCAGATGAATATGCCCACCGAGGATCAGGTCCACGCCTGCGCGCGCCCACGCGGCGACAGCCCGCTCGCGTCCGTGCAACAGATTCTTGTGATCCGAGGCTACCGCGGCAGCCACCGGCTGATGTGTCACCACCACGCGCAGCTGTTGCGGCGTGGCGCGCGCGAGCTGGCTTGCTACGCGCCGGATCTGTGCGCTGGAGACTTCGCCATCCTTGTGTCGATACCGGCGCGTGGTTTTCAGGCAAAGCACCAACGCACTGTCCGAAGCGTGCACGGGTTCCATCTCTTCTCCGAAGGCATGTCGATAATGGCCGTAGGGACGGAACGCACGCGCCGCCAGGTTGAATAGCGGGATATCGTGATTGCCGGGAATCACCATGGTCGGTATCGGCATGCAGCGATCGACGAACTGCCGAGCGGCCGCAAATTCGCTGCGTTGCGCGCGCTGGGTAAGATCGCCTGACATGACGATCAGCGAAGGCTGTTGCTGCTTTATCAATCGCAGCAGCGCTTCGACGACCGGCGGCTGCTCGGTGCCGAAATGCGGATCGGAAACGTGCAGCAGCACGGTCATGCACGATGCTCTTCGGCGACGTCGGGCTCGTACTTCAGCAGATACAGCGGCTCATCGCCAACGCGAAATACCAGCGGTGTTTTCAGACGATGCACCTCTCCGTCGGTGGCTATCTTGATGCGCCGCGATGGTGACCTGACCGTGATCTCCCGAAAAGTAAGGCTGTTGACGTCATCAGCTTCGCCCAGCGCGCCCGCGGCGCCGTGCAGCGAGAGCACCAGTTGCCTGAATCGCCCCACGGCGCGCGGCGCGATCGCGACCAGATTGCCCTGCTGCAACGCAGGAGCCTCTTTCATGCCGATCTGCTCAAGCTGCAGCCGGTTATTGCCCACGAAAAGGGTTGATGTCCGAACCTCATGCTGCTCGCCGTCGTGATCGATATGCAGGCGCAGATGCCGGTGCGGCCGCAGCAGGGTGACCAGCGCCGACCACAGCGCCACGAGCCGGCTGCGGCCAAATTGCTGTTTATAGGCCTCGCGATCTTCCAGCAGTTTCGGATACAGGCCAAGGCTGGCGTTGACCAGAAACATCTGCTCGTTGACGAAGCCGACCTGCACGGGAAAGGCGCGCGCCTGCAGCATCAGTGCGATGGCTTCGGCCGGCTCGGCGGGAATGCCGTGATCGCGGCTGAAATAGTTGAACGTGCCGCGCGGCAGCACCGCAAACGGGCAGCCGCTGCCGTAAACCGCTTGCGCCACGGCGCACAGCGTGCCGTCGCCGCCCGCGCCGACGACGATGCCGCCAGCCGCCTTCGCATCCGCCACGGCG
>CBAAAD010000107.1:4636-8025 GCA_964658785.1 uncultured Methylobacterium sp. | reverse complement strand
CCACACCTCGACCCTGCTGCACGATGACGTGGTCGACGAATCGGACCTGCGCCGCGGCCGCAAGACCGCCAACGCGCTGTGGGGAAACGCTGCCAGCGTGCTGGTCGGCGATTTTCTGTACTCGCGCTCGTTCCAGCTGATGGTGGAACTGGACGACATGCGCATCATGCGTATCCTGGCCGACACCACCAACACCATCGCCGAAGGCGAGGTACTGCAGCTGCTCAACATCGGCAACGCCGACGTCAACGAGTCGGCCTACCTGGCGGTGATCGAGCGCAAGACCGCGGTGCTGTTTGCCGCCGCCACCGAGCTGGGCGGCATCCTCGGCGGCCTGCCGGAAAACCAGATCGCCGCGCTGCGCGAGTACGGCATGCAGCTCGGCTACGCCTTCCAGATCGCCGACGACCTGCTCGACTACGTCTCCGACGCCGATACCCTTGGCAAGAACATCGGCGACGACCTGGCCGAGGGCAAACCCACGCTGCCGGTGATCTACGCGCTGGAAAAATCCAGTCCCGAGCAGGCCAAGTCATTGCGCCACGCCATTGAACACGGCGGCCTGGATTCGCTGGACCGCATCATCGCCGCCATCCGCGACTCCGGCGCGCTGGAACGCACGCATCAGCGCGCTGTCTTTCATTCCGATGCCGCCTGCGCCGCGCTGCAGCTTCTGCCGGACTCAACCCATCGCGATGCGCTGCTGGCATTGGCGGCCTATGCGGTGGAGCGTTCGCACTGATCGCCCTCGCCCGCTCGTACTAGCGGGCCATGCCTTGGGCTTACCAACATCCAAACGCTCTCGAGCCCGACATCGCAGAGGACTTCGATCCGTTGAAACAGACTTCGCTATTCGAGACTTCCACCAATCCGGACGACACCAGTCTTGCTCTGATCGTTCGCGCGCCCACCCTGAACCGCGCGCAGAAGCAGTTCAACAAGCTGCTACGCGAGATTGCGCAGCAGGAACAGGCGTTGCAGCGTTGGCAGGACTATCTTCCGCGGTATCGGCAACGGGTCGAGGCAGAGTTCTGGCCGCTGCGTGATCGCGAACGGGAGTGCCGTATCGCGCTGGTGGGCCTGCTCGATCGCGCGATCACGACCAAGAAACTGTCCGCTACAGACAAGGCGACGGCGATCGATTTGTTGATGGAGATCGTCGACGGCCTGCTCGCAAACGGCGACGAGCCCGAGCTGATCGCCATACACGACAAATACAGCGCCACCAGCCATGCCGATCTCGTCAACGACGACCGCGATGAGCTGAAGGCGTTCGTCGGCGAAATCTTCGGTGATGAACCCGCCCCTGATCCGGCCGACACCTCGCCGGAAGAATTTGCCGCGCGCGTGGCGGAAAAGATGGCCGCACGGGAACAAGCCGAGCAGGCGGATGCCAGCGCCCGCAAGCCGCGTCGAAAAAGTAGCAAGGCTCAAGCCAAGGAGGATCTGCTGGAGCAAACGGCGCTCGATGCGAGCCAGGCGCTGCGGGAGGTGTACCGCAAGCTGGTTCGCGAGTTGCATCCTGACCGCGAAACCGATCCGGCGGAGCGCCTGCGCAAAACCGATCTGATGAAACAGGCCAATCAAGCGTACGCCGCGCGCAACCTGCCGGTCTTGCTGCAACTGCAATTGCGCCTGGAGCAGATAGATCCCACGCAGCTAACCGAGCTTGCGCAAGAAAAGTTGCTGCATTTCAACCACGTACTGAAGGATCAGCTGCAAAGCTTGCGCCGGGAGATTGGCGACATCGTTGCGCCATTTGTGGCCAGCATCGTGGGGGTGCGGCCAAGCGAACTGCAGCCCTCGCACGTCGAACGCGCGCTGGACGAGGATCGGGCCCAACTGGAAATGCTGGTGCATACCGCGCAGAACGACTTGCAGCGTCTGACCGATTTGGCTGAGTTGAAGCGCGAGCTCAAGCAATACCGCGCGGCAACTGCTGAGGAAACCCTCGACGAGATGATCCAGGACATGCTGCTTGCAGAGCTCGTTCAGTCAGGCGGCAAGCCCGTGCACAAGGTCGAAGCCAAGAAGCCCAAGGCCAAGCCCAAATCCAGGGTAAAGCCCAAGCCCTGACGATCGCTGCACGTGGACTGACGCAGCGGCTCGCTCTGTCGTTTTCGATCAATCGTGATCCAGCAACACATACTTGCGGCAATGCTCGAGATAGCCGCGCTCGTGCTCGGCGACCAGATCGACCACGCTGGACCATAGCCAGGACGGCGCATCGAGGGTCTTGGAGCGGTTGCGCTGAAGCTCCTTGCGCCAGGCGCCGCGGGTTTTTGCATCCATCTGGCGGCAGTGGGCGTGACCGACCACGCTGGCCAGGAAGCGTGCTGCCTTGATGGCTTCGTCGCGATCGAGATGCTCGATCTCCAGCTTCAGATCCTGCGGCAGCAGTTCGCGAATGATCACCGGCGTGTCCAGCAGCGTAGCGCTGCGCATGCGATCACCCAGCGCGGGCGAAAGGTGCCGCGCGCCTTCGACCACACGCCGCGCCTGATCACGCGGCATCACGGCGCCGGCCGCATGCGGGGCGGCAGCCTTGTTGGCCTGCTTGATGTCGATCAGGCAAAGGTCGTCGCCGTTGACCTCGCCACCGTCGACATCCAGCAGCACCGCGTAACGCAGTTTGCCCAGCGAGCTGCAGCCTTTGCGCCAGTAAGCCGCGTCAATCACCTTGACGCGTGAGCCGTCGGTGCGATGGTTGATCTGTGTGACCAGCTCATCCAGCGCCGGCGTGCTGAAGAGATCCTCAATAGCCCGGCGCTCGTCTTTCGCCAGCGGCCAAAAGCGCTTGCCCAGCGGAATCACCGGCTTGGGATCGTCGATGCGTTCGCGCGCCAGCTGCTTCCAGGTGCGCTTCATCGCCTTTTTCATCACCAGCTTCACCGCCTGCGGCTTTTCCGGATGCGGCTCGTCGGTTTCGGGGAAAGCCGATTCGTAGCCTTCCATCAAGGTTTCGATCATGCGCACCGTGGTGATACCCGGCAGATCCGAGCCGCGCGCGGCGGTAGCGAGGGACAGGCCAAGCCGGATGAGATCGTGCGCGGGGTTGCCGATCACGGTCTGATCCAGATCGCGTATTTGCACCTGCACGCGGCCTTCGGTATCGGCCAGCGGGCCGAGATTGCCGAGGTGGCAATCGCCGCAGATCCAGATGGCCGGACCCTGCGGAATCGACCAGCTGTGGTTCGCTTCCAGCCACTGGTAAAAGCGCACGGTGGCGCCGCGCACATAGGCGTGCGCCGACGCCGCCATCTTGGCGTTTTGCAGCGCGCGCAATACCCCGGCACGATCTTCGACGCGTACCGCGCCCTTGCTGGCTTTCATCGATGTTTCCGAAAAGTCGGCCTGGCGACCGGGTTGAAGATCAGGGTGTTGAAGAT
>CBAAAD010000107.1:0-4626 GCA_964658785.1 uncultured Methylobacterium sp. | reverse complement strand
CAAACGACTCGTTCAGCCAGTCATGCATCAGCCGATAGCTGCGCTGAGCGACTTTTTCGTCATAGCGGCAGCCGGCGGAGTTCTCGCCTTTCTCGGTAAAACAGTGCACCGCGTGACCGATCACCACGAACTGCCAGTCGGCCGGGCTGCCGCGCATCTCGTCCATGAACTTGTCGGCATCGGGCATGGTGCTCTTGTCGTCCGCGCCGTTCATGGCCAGCACGCGCGCCTTGATGTTCTTCGCCAGCGCGGGGTTGTCGGTGGTCAGGCCGCCGTGGAACGACACGACCGCTTTGACATCGGCGCCGCTGCGCGCCAGATCGAGCACGGCCGAACCGCCGAAGCAGAAGCCGATGGCGGCCAGATTATTCAGATCGATCGGCGCACTGCCCGCCTGCGCCTTCAGCTGCGCCAGCGCTTCGTTGATGCGCTTGCGCATGAGCTCGCGATTGCCGTACAGCGGCTTGACCGCGGCCATCGCCTGATCGGCGTTGCCCTGCGTGGGCCGAACATTCGCGCCGTACATGTCGGTGAGCAGAATCACGTAATCCCTGCCGGCAATCATCTCGGCCTTCTGGATGGCCATATCGTTGATGCCGTACCAGTTCGGAACCATGACCAGGCCCGGGCGCTTGGCTTTGGCCGCATCGTCATACACCAGCACGCTGTGGAAACGCGTGCCGTCCTGCGTCCATTCGACCGGCTTGTTGACCATCCTGGCCTGGGTCGCCATGGCGACGGTGCAAAGAACGAGCGCGCAGCAAAGTCGAACGAGTCGCATGACGAAATCCTCGATACGTTGATGGAATAAGTGTGTCGCAAATAGAGCGGTCGTCGCAGGCCCCGTGCGGATCAGATCCCCGCCGCGTGATCGGCTATCCGGCGCTTGATCGGTGAGAGACGATCGAGCAGCCGCACCCCAAACCCTCGCGCCGCAACTAGCGGCGTCGACTGCCATGCATAAATACGTGCCAGCGCGTCAAGGCCGAGTGCATCGAGCGTATCGGCGCTGCGGCGGCGGCGCGCGTATTGCCGCAGCACGTGTCCGGCGCCGATATCCCGACCGGCGCTGCGGGCGGCCACAAGCGTGTCGCGCAGCTCGGCAACGTCGCGCAGGCCAAGATTGACGCCCTGCCCCGCCAGCGGATGCACGGCATGCGCCGCATCGCCCAGCAGCACGAAGCGTTCGGCCTGGTAACTCCGGGCCAGCTGCAGCTTCAGCGGGAAAGCGGCGCGTGCGGACGCTGCGGTGATCCGGCCCAGCCGGAAATCGCTGGCGATACCCAGTTCGCCGAGAAACGCGTCGTCATCCAGCGCCAGCACGCGTCGTGCTTCGTCCTCGGGCAGCGACCACACCAGCGAGCTGCGGCCGTCGGCCAGCGGCAGCAGGGCCAGCGGACCGGTCGGCAGGAAGCGCTGCCACGCGGTGTTTTCGTGCGGCCGCTCGGTCTGCAGATGCGCGACGACGGCGCTCTGTTCGTAATCGCGGCCGCGCGTGGCGATGGCGGCCAGCTGGCGCAGCGGCGAGGCCGCGCCGTCGGCAGCGACCAGCAGACCCGCGCTGAGCGATTCGCCGTCGGCCAGTTCAAGCTGGATGCGATCCCCGCGCGCCTCGAAGGCCAGCACCTGGGCTGGACACAGCAGCTGGACGCCGCACAAGGATGTGCCAGTGCCGCGAGCGCAGGATGCGCCGGAGCGGCCGCCGGCAGATTCCAAGGCCTGCCACAGCGTCCATTGCACCAGAGCATTCTCGACGATGTAACCGAGCTGCTGGCGGCCTTCGCTGGCGGCGTCGAAGGAAATCGACGCGCCGCTCTCGGCGTCCCATACGTGCATATGCGCATACGCACAGGCACGCGCGTCGCGAATGGACGTCCAGACGTCCAGATCGTCGAGCAGCTTGATCGACGATGCCGCGAGGCCGACCACGCGCAGATCGACCTCGTTATTTACCTGCCACGGCTCCGGCGCACGCGCCTCGATCAGCGCGGTGCTAAAACCCGCGCGCGCCAGGCTCAACGCAGCGGCCGCGCCGACCATGCCGCCACCAACCACGGCCACATCGATTGCCGGCGGACGGCGTCGGGGCGAAAGATCCTGTGCGGATGCGTTCATGGCAGTCGCTCCAGCACCGCAAGCGGCGGCTCACCGCGAAAACCCATGCCGCGCCTGGCCATGGCATCGCGCAGCGGCGGCACGCGGTCGAACGCCAGCAGAGCCAACGAGCGCAGCGGTGCGATCAGCGGCTGCGGCAGGCAGGCCAGGCGCACCAGGCTATGGCTCATCGCGATGGTGCCGTCGCGATCCAGCGCGCGGCGAGCTGCATAGTTGGCGAGCAAGTCCGCCGAACCTGGATCGTTTGATGGTGCAACCAGCTCGGCCAGCGTCAGCGCATCGCGCAGGCCGAGGTTGAAGCCCTGCGCGCCGATCGGATGCACGGTCTGCGCGGCGTTGCCTACCAGCACGGCGCGCGGCGCGGTCAGCGACTGCGCGGTGAGCGCGCGGATCGCATACGGGTGGCGCTTGCCCGGCCGGCTGAGTCGACCCAGCCGCCAGCCGAAGCGCTGCTGGGCAAAATCGATGAAGCCGGCGTCATCCAGCGATGCAATGGCGTCAGCCTCGTCCGCTGCCACGGTGATGACAAGCCCGCAGCGACGCTCGGCCAGGGGCAGCACGGCAACCGGACCGCTGTCGGCAAATCGTTCGTACGCGCGGTTGCGGTGCTCACGCTCGGGCGTAACCGTGCAGACGAACAAGGTCTGTTCGTAATCGTGCCGCTCGGCGTCGATGCCCAGCTGGGCGCGCACAAAGGAGTCCGTACCGTCGGCGCCGACCAGCAGCGATGTCTCAAGGCGCTGCACGCCATCAGCCGTCTTGATGTCGGCACGCCAACCATCAACCAGCGGTTCCAGCGCCACCAGGCTGGCCGGAGCGAGGCGGGTCAGCCGCGTGCACTCGTCCAGCCGGCGCAGCAGCGCCGCGCCGAGTTCGCGCGCGGGCAAGGTCCAGCCCAGGGCATCGACGCCCTGGGCGGCCGCTTCGATGCGCGCGCTGCCGAATTCGCCGGACCGACTGACGTGGATGTGCTCGATCGGGTTGGCGCGCGCCGCGGCGTGTCGCCATACCCCGATGGCGTCCAGCCCGTTGACGGTGGCCCGGGCCAGGGCGAGATTGCGCTCGTCGTAGCTGGGCTGCGCGTCGGTGCGCGGCGCCGCGGCCTCGATAAGCGTGGCGGCAACGCCCGCCGCATCCAGCGCAATGGCCAGACTGGCGCCGACCAGTCCGCCGCCGATGATCAGCACGCCGTGTCGGCCGGAGGAAAAAGACGGGGTCACATTCATCCGTCGATGATACCCGTTCGACCGGGCCGGATTGCGGCCGGTGGGCTAGACTATCGGTCTAACCTGACCCGCATGAAACGATTCCACGGAGCAAAGCATGGCCAAGACGCAGACCCAACGCCTGGGCATTTTGCTCGTCCTTGCCCTGGTGATGGCGGCCACCCGCATTCACCATTCTTTCCTGCATCACTTTGACGCACTGCCGGACGCGTCGTGGGGCGTGTTTTTCCTGGCCGGGTTCTGGCTGCGTGGTTCGGCACGCTGGGCCTTCCCGCTATTGATGCTTGAGGCAGTGCTGGTCGACTACGCCGTGATTACCAATCAGGGCATGGATTTCTGGAGCCACTACTGCGTGTCGGTGGCCTACTGGTTCCTGATCCCGTCGTATTTCAGCCTATGGCTGGGCGGCAGCGTGCTGGCCAAATATCAGCGCGGGCTGGGCGTTGCCACGCTGGGCATGGCCGCGGTGGCGCTGCTGGCCAGCGTGTCGGTGTGCTATCTGATTTCCAACGGCAGCTTCTACTGGCTCAGCGCCAGCGTGCCGGCGGCCGCGCGCAGCTTCAGCGGCTGGCTGGAAAACCTCGGCGACTGGTACCTGCCCTTCCTTGAAACCACCGCCGTGTGGGTCGGCCTGGGCGCGGTGATGCACGTGCTGGCCGTCCAGCTGTCGCGCACGCGTCAGCGCGGCGTGCAGCTGAACTGACATGGGTAACCGGCTTTCCAGGATCTACACCCGCACCGGCGATGACGGCACGACCGGCCTGGGCGACGGCTCGCGCGTGCCCAAGGATTCGCTGCGCGTCACCGCCTACGGCACGGTCGACGAACTCAACAGCACCATCGGCATGGTGCTGGCCTGCGAAGGCATCGACGACGCGGTGCGCGAGACGCTGACCCAGGTGCAGCACGAGCTGTTCGATCTGGGTGGCGAGCTGTGCATACCGGGCATGGCGATGATCGACGACGCCGATATCGAGCGGCTGGAAACCGTGCTGGACGGCTTCAACGAGCCCCTGCCCGCACTGAAGGATTTCATCCTGCCCGGCGGCGGCATGGCGGCGGCCACCTGCCATCTGGCGCGCACCGTGTGCCGGCGCGCCGAGCGCGACGTGGTGGCGCTGTCGCACGTCGAAGACGTTCGGCCGCAGGCGTCGCGCTACCTCAACCGGCTGTCCGATCTGCTGTTTGTACTGTGCCGCGTGCTGGCGCGCGCCAGCGGCCACGGCGAGGTGCTGTGGCAGCACGAGCGCCGCCGCAAGCCCGCCAGCACGAATTAATCCGCTAC
>CBAAAD010000106.1:1723-8094 GCA_964658785.1 uncultured Methylobacterium sp. | reverse complement strand
GCCCAGCGCCAGCGCCGGAATCTCGACGTCGGCCGGCAGCTTCAGCTGCGACATGTGGATGATGTCGCCTTCTTTCAGGTCAGCCAGATCAAGCTCGATGAACTCCGGCAGATCCTTCGGCAGGCAGGACACCTCGACTTCCGTGAGGTTGTGCGAGATGACCAGACCCGCGGTCTTGGCGGCCGGCGAGGTTTCCTGGTTGAGGAAGTGCAGCGGCACGTTGACGCGAACCACTTCGTTCTCGTTGATGCGCAGGAAATCCATATGCATCATCAGCTGCTTGAACGGATGCTTCTGCCAGTCACGCACCAGCACCTTCTGCACCTTGCCGTCGACGTTGAGGTCGAGCACCGAGGAGAAGAACCACTCGTGCTTGGCAGCGAGCAGGATGGTGTTGTGTTCGATCTGGATGCTCTCCGGATCCTTGCCCGCGCCGTAAACAACGGCAGGCACGAAGCTCGCATGACGCAGGCGGCGGCTCGCACCTTTCCCCTCGTCTTTGCGGCTCTGCGCCTTGATTTCGTGTGTCTTAGCCATGTTGGTATTGCCTTGGTTGGGTAATAACCGCTTCGCAGCGGTCGAGTGACTTTCCCGCGACCAGAAAAGTCGATGGTGCAATGGCGGGTGCCACCGCGTTTGAAGCCAAAAACTGAGGGTGCAGCAATTTCAGCCTTCCAGTATGAGTGAATGCGACTGAATCAATCCCGCCGCATCAGTCCACGTACAGCGAACTTACCGACTCGCCAAAGGCGATGCGGCGAATGGTTTCGGCCAGCAGCTCGGCGACCGAGAGCTGACGGATCTTGGCGCAGGCCTGCACTTGCGGGCTCAACGGCAAGGTATTGGTGACCACCAGCTGATCGAGCTGGGAGCTTTCGACATTGCTGACCGCCGCGCCCGACAGCACCGGGTGCACGCAGTAAGCGACCACCTTGCGGGCGCCGCGCTCTTTCAGCGCTGCGGCGGCCGCACAGAGCGTGCCGGCGGTGTCGACAATGTCATCGATCAGCACGCAGGTCTTGCCGCTCACGTCGCCAATGATGTTCATCACGGTGGCCACGTTGGCTTTCGGGCGGCGCTTGTCGATGATGGCCAGATCGGCATCGTCCAGGCGCTTGGCCAGCGCGCGGGCGCGCACCACGCCGCCAACGTCCGGGCTGACCACGATCAGATCGTCCATGCTGTGGTGGCGCCAGATATCGGCCAGCAGCACCGGCGAGGCGTAGACATTGTCGACCGGAATATCAAAAAAACCCTGAATCTGGTCGGCGTGCAGATCCACCGTCAGCACCCGGTCGACGCCCGCGGCGCCGATCATGCGGGCAGCCAGCTTGGCGGTAATCGGCACGCGCGCCGAGCGCGGCCGGCGATCCTGCCGCGCATAGCCGAAATACGGCATCACGGCGGTCACGCTCGTGGCCGAGGCGCGCTTCAGCGCATCGACCAGCGCCAGCAGCTCGAACAGGTTTTCCGCGCTCGGCGCGCCGGTCGGCTGGATCACAAAAACTTCCTGCCGGCGGACATTTTCCTCGATTTCGATCTGCACTTCGCCGTCGCTGAACGTGCTGACCAGCGCCTTGCCAAGCGGCACGCCCAGTCGAAAGGCGACATCCTCGGACAGCGCGCGATGCGCATTGCCGGTAAAAAGCATCATCGGGGTGGACGTGTCCACGGTATTACCTCGGAACTCAAGCCATCAGGAATGGCTGGGGCGGCAGGATTCGAACCTGCGTATGCGGGAATCAAAATCCCGTGCCTTAACCAGCTTGGCGACGCCCCAGTATTAGGTTGTTCGATTGTGCTTTTGTTCGTACTCGTTTGGCCTCGCCGTACCGCCAGCGAACGCCGTGTCTCGTTTCACTCCGCGCGCGCTTGGTGCCGCGCCAGAGCCTGCCGCAGCGGTGAGACATCGACCCCCGAAGCCACATGGGCCGTGAAGGCTGCCGGACATTGCCCGGCGATCGATACCGCCCGCTCGAATGATTTCGTTTCCAGAAACACGCAGCCGCCACTCCCTGACAGTCGCGCCTGACCAAAGCCGCCAAGCCAGTCGAGCGCGGCAGCCACCCGCGGGTGGCGCGCGCGAACAACCGGCGCGAAGGCATTTTCCGTCGTTTCGCCAGAAGCAAAGGATGAAATTGTCGCCTGCGGTGCATTTCGTGTCAATTCAGGCGCCTGGAAAAGCGCGGCCGTCGGCACAGGCTCGTGCGGGTCGAGCACCACATAACTCCGCCGCGGCAGCGGCAGCGGGGTGAGTTGCTCGCCGATACCTTCGGCCCAGGCCGACCTGCCGCGCACGAAGACCGGCACATCCGCACCCAGCTGGCGTCCGAGTTCGGCCAGGGTGTCCTCGTCCAGATTCAGCTGCCACAGCTCGTTCAGCGCCACCAGCACGGTGGCGGCATCGGAACTGCCGCCGCCCAGGCCGCCGCCCATCGGGACGCGCTTGCTTACCTCGATGTCGGCGCCGATAGCGGAGCCCGCGTGCGCCTGCAAAAGCTGCGCCGCACGCACCGCCAGATCGGCTGACTCCGGCACGCCGGGCACCTCGTGCAGCCGCCGGATCTGCCCATCGTCGCGCAAGCGCAGGCGAATCTCGTCGCCCCAGTCGAGAATTCGAAACACCGTCTGCAGCGCGTGGTAACCGTCCGGGCGCCGCCCGGTGATGCGCAGGAAAAGGTTCAACTTGGCCGGCGCGGGCCATATCGTCCACTCGTCCCGGCCAGGAGCCGCAAAAGCGCGGCTCATGAACACCCGCAGCCGGTCCGGAAAACCATTTTCGCGGTCACGCTGGCGCGCGAAGGCAAACGCCGGATCGTTCTTGTCGACCACGGCAAAGCCGCGCTTGGCATAGAACGGCGCGTTCCAGGGCACATCTGCCAGCGTGCCAAGGTCGATCCGACGATAGCCGGCCGCGCGCGCCCATTGGCAGGCGTGTTCGAGCAACGCAGCACCGATGCCGCGCTGGCCATGATCCGGCAGCACGTCGATTTCCGCGATGCCGATGGCCTCATCAGCCGCCCCGCGGTCGATCTCCGCATCCAGCCAGACGAACCCCACCGGCTGCGCCGCCGCACTCAGCGCGACCCAGACCAGGCCGCGGCCGACCGCCTGATGCAGCAGTTCGGGCGGGATCGGCATATCGGCGTACATCGGCCAGGCCAGGTGGCCGCGAAAAAGCTGCACGGCCTTTCGCTCGATCGCGCACAGCGCCGCGACCTGATCGGGCCGTGCAAGTTCGATGGAAAAAGCGCGTTCGCTCGGATGATCGGGCATGACGGGTCTCGTGATTCAACGAGCCAGCGCGCTGCGTACACCGCCGGGCCGCCAGCGAATCAAAATCACTGGAACTGCCATGATTCGATCGACAGCTTTACCTTATACGGCGGCTTGCTGGCATATACCTTGGTCGGCAGGGCGGGCTGGCGCGTGGTGTCCCACTCGCGGTACTCGACCGACCAGCCGTCCTGCACCAGCAGCGACGGCAGCTTGTTGTCGCCAAAGCTCACCTCTGCCGCACCGCTGTTCGCGCGCAGGCCAAGCACCCAGGCGCGCAGATCGCGCAGCGGCACCTCCCAGCCCAGCGCCTTGCGCATCAGCGCCTCGGCATCGGGGCCGCTGATCGGTCCGGACTTCAGGCCCTCCAGCTGCGCGCCGTCAGGGCCGCCGCTGAGGCGAAAGTCCGCGCCGCTGATGGCCGGCCCGCGCAGCACGAAGTCATAGTGATCGCCCTTCTGCGTCCAGTTGAAGCTGCCGCTGCCGCCATTCTTGCCATCGGACACGCCCAGCCGGCCCTGCATGACCCAGTGGTCGGCATGGGCCAATGACTGCTCACGCGACTGCTGGGCCGCCAGCTGCGCGGCGTCACCTTTCGTCCTCACCGCGGGCGCCGGCACGCAGGCGGCGAGCAACAGCGGCAGCGCGACGACAGAAAAACGAAAAAAGCTTCTCATCGAAACAACCTTCATGCGTGCAGGCGCTGCAGCGTGTCTTGCAGATTCTTGTTGGTCGGATCGAGCTTGCGCACGTCGTCGAAAACACGCTGGGCTTCCTGCTGATGACCGAGCTTCCACAGCACCTCGCCCAGATGTACGCCGACATCGGCATCTTTCTGCGCCTGCCAGGCACTGCCGAGCACCTTGGCGGCCTGGTCGAGATGACCAAGTCGGTATTGCAGCCAGCCCCACGAGTCAGCGATGGCCGGATCGTTCGGCTTGGCCGCGCGCGCGGCCTGAAGAAGCTGCTCGGCCTCGGATAGATCACGGCCTGCATCGGCCAGGGTAAAGCCCAGCGCGTTGCTGGCGTCGACATCGCCCGGCTTGATCTTCAGCAGGCGGTGAAAATCCTTGACCGCCAGATCGATATTGTTCGCTTCGGCATAGGCCAGTCCGCGACCGTAGAGCAGATCCGGATCGTCCGGCACCACCTGCAGCGCGCGACTGAACGCCGCGATGGCCTGCGGGTATTTGCGTTCGCGCATGTAGAGCTCGGCGTCGACCTGATAGGCCTGGCGCAGCTGGCTGGGCTGATCGAGGTAGTCGACCTGCATCTGTTCCAGCGCCTGATGCGCCTCGTTGCTCTTGCCCTGCGACTGCAGGATCACCGCGCTGCGCAGATCGGCCTCGAACGCGTGGGCATCGCCATCATCCACCTGGCCGTACCAGGCCAGCGCCTCGTCGTTGAGATGCAGCGCCTCGGCCAGCTGGCCCAGCAGATAGGCGCTTTTCGCGCGTACCTCCGGCGGCGCTTTTTGCAGCTGCTGATACAGCGTGGCCAGCCCGGTACCGTTGCCGCTCTGCGCCGCCAGCGCCACGCGCAGGGCGTAGGTGTCGGCGTTTTGCGGACCGTGGTCGAGCACCTTCGATGCACCGGCATAATCGCCGGCCTGGCTCAGCATGCTGGCGTAGGCCAGCCGCAGCTGGATGTTGTCGGGTGCCTTGGCGATGGCCTTTTGCAGCAGCGCGCGGGCACCGTCGTGATCGCCGTCCTTGAACTTCATCTGCGCCATCCAGGCGTAGGTTTCGGCGCTCTTGAAACGCTGCATCGCGCCTTGCGCAATGGCCAGCGCGTAGGCGTGTTTGCCGAACTTGTCGCCCAGCTCGCTCATGGCCAGCCAGGCCTGCGGGTCGGCCGGCAGGCGCTGTGGCGTGGCCAGTTCAACCAGCAGGCTCGCCGCCTGCGCCTGCGCCTGATCGCGGGCGCCGAGCATCACCCGGCCGAACTGGCGCCAGGCATCCTTCTCGCTGCTGCTGATAAGAATCGTGAGCTGGCGACGCGCCTCGTCGGCGTCGCCCCGATCCAGCGCCAGCTCGGCGCGGGCCTCGGCCATGCCGGCCGGCGTCGCGCCGAGCACCTGCCAGCGATCCAACGCATGCTGGGCCGCGGTGTCGTCATGCACGGCGATGGCCAGACGCGCGGCGCGTTCGGCCACTTCGGGGTCCAGGCTGAGGCCGGCGGCGTGGCCGTAGGCCGTCGACGCGGTTTTGAGATCGTTCCGACTGAGCGCCATTTCGCCGGCCAGCAGCTGGGCCAGCAGATCGTGCTCGGCGTCGGGCGTGGCAACCACCAGATGAGCCAGCGGCTGCGCGTCTGCAGCAGCCTGCCGCGGCGAACGCGCGACCATCGGCGCGCAGCTGCACAAAATCAGCACCGAGGCCGTCAGTGCCGTAAAATGCCGCAGTTGCTTGAACCTGGCCGACCCGCTCCGCACATCCACCTTCATCTGCCTACCTTTTGTTTGTCTGCCGCCGCGTGACCGGTCGAAACCGACATCGGTCACCGCGCGGACATTGCGCCAAGCTTAGTCTACGTCGTCACTGCATCGCGCCGAAAACGTCGTAGCGACATCCACGCCGGAACTCTCACACCCTCATGCCGCTGATCGCCCTCGGAATCAACCACCTCACCGCGCCGGTCAGCCTGCGCGAGCAGGTGGCGTTCGATCCGGAGGCCGCCAGCGAGGCGCTGCAAGAGCTGACGCGCGAGCCGGGCGTGGAAGAGGCGATGATTCTCTCGACCTGCAACCGCACCGAGCTGTACGTCGGCGTGGCGGCCGGCGCCGAGAGCATTCCGCAGGCGTGGTTGAGTCGTCACCACCGTCTGACTCCGGGCAAGCTGGACGAGTTCCTGTATCGGCACGATGAGCGTGAGGCCGTACGCCACATGTTCCGCGTCGCCACCGGGCTGGACTCGATGGTGCTGGGCGAACCGCAGATTCTCGGTCAGGTGAAGGACGCCTATCAGCAGGCGCGCGAAGCGCGTTCGCTGCGCGCGCCGCTGGATCGACTGCTGCAGCACACCTTCGCGGTCGCAAAGCGCGTGCGCACAGACACGCGGATCGGCGCCTTCACCGTGTCGGTCGCCTTTACCGC
>CBAAAD010000106.1:0-1623 GCA_964658785.1 uncultured Methylobacterium sp. | reverse complement strand
GCGTGCGCACAGACACGCGGATCGGCGCCTTCACCGTGTCGGTCGCCTTTACCGCCGTGCGGCTGGCCGAGCAGGTGTTTGCGGACCTGTCCGACGCCTGCGTGCTGCTGATTGGTGCCGGCGACACGATCGAGCTGGCGGCCAAGCACCTGGCCGACAAAAAGGCGCGGCGGCTGATCGTGGCCAACCGTACGCTGGAAACTGCGCAGGAGCTGGCCGGCCGCTACGGCGGCTACGCCATTGCGCTGGCCGATCTCCCGCAGCATCTGGCCGAGGTGGACATCGTGATCTCCTCCACCGCAGCGCGACAGCCAATCCTCACTCGCGCCATGGTCGAGAAAGCCATGGCCACGCGCCGGCGCAAGCCGATGTTCATGGTCGACATTGCCGTGCCGCGCGATATCGAGGACGGCGTGGGCGACCTGCCCGACGTGTATCTCTACGGTATCGACGACCTGCGCCAGGTCATCGACGACAACCGCCGCTCGCGCGAGGCCGCCGCGCACGAGGCCAGTGACATCATCGATCTGCAGGTCGATCGCTACATGGCCTGGCGCCGTGCGCTCACGCTGAAAAACCCCGCGCTCGACATGCGCCAGCACGCCGAGGTCTACCGCGACGAGGTGCTGGACAAGGCGCGCGCCATGCTCGCGCGCGGCAAGACGGCCGACGAGGCGCTGGCGTTTCTCGCCAATACGCTGACCAACAAACTGCTGCACCACCCCAGCGCCCGGCTGCGCGAAGCGGCGCTCACCGGCGATCTCGACCTGCTGCACGCGGCCGGTCGCCTGTACGGGCTCGACGAAGAAAAAGACGCGAGCGGCGAGTCCCCAAAAAGGGATAAATAGCGAGGGCGGCTGGCTGCCGCTTTCTTGCATGCCCCGATCACGCACAGGCCGACGCGCCCGTTGCATATCCGTCGCCCCTCTTACTCGTCCCCCTGCTCCCATGACCCCATCGATCCGCCGCAAGCTCGAAGCACTGGCCGAGCGCCACGAGGAAATCGGCCTGCTGCTGAGCCAGCCCGACGTGCTCGCCGACAACACCCGATTCCGCACGCTGTCGCAGGAATATGCCCAGCTCGAACCCGTCGCCACCTCGCTGCGCGAGCACGACCAGGCCGAGCGCGAGCTGGCCGACACGCGCGCCATGCTCGACGATCCCGAGCTGCGCGACATGGCCGGCGAGGACATTGCTCGGCTGCAGCAGCGGCTGCTCGATCTGGACAGCGAACTGCAGCTGCTGCTGTTGCCGAAAGATCCGCGCGACGAGGCGAACCTCTATCTCGAAGTGCGCGCCGGCGCCGGCGGCGACGAAGCGGCGATCTTCGCCGGCGACCTGCTGCGCATGTATCTGCGCTATGCGGAGGGCCGCCGCTGGCATGTGGAAATTCTCAGCGAGCACGCCGGCGAGCACGGCGGCTTCAAGGAGGTGGTCGCGCGCGTCGAAGGCGCCGGCGCGTATTCCAAGCTGAAGTTCGAATCCGGCGCGCACTGCGTCAAGCGCGTGCCGGTCACCGAGTCGCAGGGCCGCGTGCACACGTCTACCGCCACCGTAGCCGTGCTGCCGGAACTCGACGAGATCGATGACATCGTCATCAATCCGGCCGATCTGAAAACCGAT
>CBAAAD010000105.1:0-8221 GCA_964658785.1 uncultured Methylobacterium sp. | reverse complement strand
TGGCTTGTCGGCCGACAAGAGCACTTGTTCGGTCTTCGTCTCCAAGCCATTGTCAGCGATGATCAGGCTGCCAAAGCCGGGTACACCATTACCCCATGGCTGGCTGCCGTTCTGCCAAAACGCGCCATTCGGATATCGGTTGCCCAGATGGTAGTAAAGGCCGTCGTGGCTCCTGACGCTGGCAAAAGCGGCGCTTGTATTCCAGTCGCCAATCTTGTTTCGCATGCCGATACTGATCTGATCGGAATAAGGTGTTTTGATATTGTTGTTGACCATGTCGACTTCGTTGCCGACGTTCGTGCCTTTTACCAACGATTGTAAATTGGAGATGTTGTAGTAAGCCGGATCCCAAGCAAAACAGGTCGAATTTACGCCCACATTACAAGGCACATTCGGTGTATTGAAGGTAAGTGTCGGCTGCGATAGCGCCACTTTGGTTTGCTCGACCTGCAGCGCTTCATATAGGTTGAGATTGTACGAACGACCGGCACCGCCAAAGATCACGTGTTGTTCGTCGCCGTTAATGTCGTAAGAGAATCCTAGGCGCGGCTGCCATTCGTTGGTTTGTGCGTGGCGGTTATTCCCGGTGCTGATGTAGTCATTGATGTTGACGCCGCCCTTGGCCAAGGTCTGCGCGTAAGTCTGGCCAGCCGTCGCGTTCGGGTCTTGGCTATTTAGTGCTGCAACGACATTCGCTGGGGTTACCCAGTTGAGATATGACGGCGTTCTGTCGTAATCCCAGCGGACGCCCAGGTTCAGTGTCAGATGATCGTTAACAGCCCAATCGTCCTGGATATAAGTGCCTAGCTGTTTATCCGAGCTGCTTGCCGTCGGATTAAAGCCCGGTGTCGGGTTGCCAAATTGCACCTGATAAGGAATTGATTCAGTGCCAGCTCCCGTAACGGAATAGCTGTAAAGCGCGTTGCTGTCGCCCGAGTCCAAGGCGGTAAGTTTGACCTCCTTGTACTTCACGCCCATCTTTATAACGTGATCACCATTCCATTCAATGTCGTTGAAAGTCAGGTCATCCTGCAGTGCAGGACCTTTCTGCCCCTTGTCCTGTTCCGATAGTGGACCTGCGCCGGCGACCAGGATTGTTTGCGTCTGCGAGAGGCCTGTGGCGACATATTGGCTCCCGTCCCCAGTCAGTATTGGCGTTGGGTGATAGGAAGCATCCTCGTACGTTGCCTGCAGGCGGTTGAACCAGCTGTCGGTACTGTGATCCCAGCGCAGGTCGGCACGCTTGTCGCTGTTTAGCGTGTTGAGAGCCGCGGTAGCGGCGTTCGTACCACCCACACCGCTGATCGCGGTTTCATCACGATATTTGGCGCTAAGTTCGAAACGGTCGCGATCGGAGGGCTCCCAGTCGATCTTGCCGAACCAGTTATTTTCACGGAACGGATTGCTGGCGGGTCCGAGAAGCGCCTGCGCACTGCCAGGTAGCAAATTGTTGTAACCACTAATACCAGGAACGACCGTGATCGGGCTATCGAATTCCTTCCCCTCATAGGCGATATAGAAATGCGCCTGATCCTTAATGATCGGACCGCCTAGGTCGAATCCATAATCCTTTTCGTGCGATACCTGTTTCTTGCCGGAGGCCTGTTCCGACGGGGTTTCCGCGCGCATTTTGGTGTTGGTGTAATCACCAAATACGTCACCGTGGAACTCGTTGGTGCCGGACTTGGTTTCAGCGGTTACTGCCGCGCTTGAAATCTGATCGTATTCGGCTTTGTAATTTGAGGTGATGACCTTGTATTCGGCGATCGCCAATTGAGGAAATGGATTACCCTGACTGTTGTTTTGACCTGTGCCGCCGCCGCCCAGCACGTAATTCTTTTGCCCTACACCGTCGATATAGATGTTAGTGCCACTAGCGAACTGGGCGCCGGAGCGCAGGCTCGTGTTGCCATTGGCGCTGCGGGTGAAAATCATGCCGGGCACCGCATCGGCGAACTCAAGAAAATTACGCGAGGCTTCCGGCGTAGCATTTATTTCACGCAACGACACGGTATCTCCCACTTCGGAGGTTTTCACTTCCTGAAGGCCTACGGCCGAGACAGTTACAGCGTTGAGGTTGGTTGCATTGGTAGACGACGCCGGTGCTGCATTTGTCAGATCGAGAGTGAAGGTGGATGCGACGCTGAGAGTGACGCTTCGCTCCGTGCCAGGCCCGGCGTCCACGGCGTAGGTCCCCGGCGGCAAGCCGACCAAGGCGTAACTGCCGTCAGTGTCGGCCTTGGTGCGACGAACGGCACCGGTGGAAATTTCTCTGGCCGTAACCGCGGCACCCGGCGCGGCGTGCCCGCGAAGGTTGGCATCGGCGCTCGCCGCGACCGACATACTGGGTACGCCCGCAGCGATCGCGGTAACCGACGCCGTGATCAGGCTAGCGAGTAATTTCTTTTTGAAGCGCATTGACGTTTTCATGATTCCCCTCCCCGGGCAATGTGACGTGCTAATTCGTACTTTATTCGTGGGACGCTGGGGCGCTGCTGGCGCCGCAGGTTTCGCGCACAACGATTTCGCAGCCGAAGGTTGGGTCGGCTGTGGTCTGGTGATCAGGGTTTTCCAGCAGGGCCGCCACGGCCTCAAGCGCACTGCGGCCCAGATCGACGATGCGCACGCGCACCGTGCTGAGCGGTGGCGCGACATAACGGGCGACCGGAATATCGTCGAAGCCGGCCAGTGCGATGTCCTGCGGTACGCAGACGCCGGCTTCGCGGAACGCATGCATGCAACCGACCGCCATCATGTCGTTGGCCGCAAACACCGCATCCGGCCGCTTCGTTCGGGCCAGCAGTTGCTGGCCGGCGCGGAAACCGGCTTCCTCGGTGAAGTCACCGGGAACGACAACCGGCTCGACCCTGGAGGCGTACTTGGCCATCGCGGCGCGATAGCCGTTCTCGCGCTGCTGGGCGTCGAAATTGTTTTTCGGGCCGGCAATAAAGGCGATGTGCTGGTGACCAACGTCGATCAGGTGCTTGGTCATCGCGCGCGCGCCGGCGTAGTTGTCGACGTTGATGACGCGGTAAGCCGCGTCTTTCACCGGGCTGTTGATCAGCACCGTCGGCAGATCTTCGGGCAGGTTGGCGCGCAGGAACGCGTCGTCCACATGCGCCGACATGATCAGCATGCCGTCGACGCGGCCCTGCATGGCGCGCAGCGCGGCGGCGGCATCGTCGGAACTGTCGTGGGAGCTGGAGACCAGCAGATGCAGGCCGCGTGCGCGGGCGGCCAGATCGATGCCGCGGATCAGTTCGGAAAAGAATTCGCCGTATAAATCCGGCAGCAGGGCGCCGATGGTGTTGGTGCGGCGGGTAATCAGCATGCGCGCCGCGGCATGCGGTATGTAGCGCAGGCGCAGGGCCACGTCGCGAATGCGCTGGCCGGTCTCGGCGGTGACGCCGCTGCCGCCGTTCAGCGCGCGCGAAACCGACGCCACGGACACGTTGGCTTCGCGCGCTACGTCTTTGATCGTAATTGCTGCCATGACAAGCTTCGCCGACGTCCCGAAATCCCCTAGTGGCGGGAACGTAAACGTTTTCATGGAAGCTTGTAAAGCGTTTACAAAACGAAGATTTGTTGCAGCGCAAAAGGCTTTTAGCAATACGCGCAGTGCTGAATCGTAAAACTGCCCAGTTGGCGCGAAATATTACGTTTGGGGGGCGAAAAAGCCTGTGCGGCTTCGCAACAACTGTTGCTTAGGGGTATGCGGCTCTCGACAGCGGATGACGCGAGATATTCGGTGTTCGGAGGCGAAGTCATCGCCAGCGCTAAAGTTTTGGCGCTGCCGGACGTTTAACTTAAGCCACTTGATTAAAGCCGCTCAATGAAAGCTGGAGAACGCATTGACAGCTGATTCGCGGCCCGCGGTCCGTTGAACGCAGCCAGCGATAGACCGAAGCGTTCTGTTGAGCGGCAAGTGGAAATGTCCACGCGAAAAGAAGGACTTGTTAAAGTTTTGCATACGCCGTTAAATCAAGGTTAATCTTCAGCTGCTCAAGCGCCTGTATCATCAACCTCCTGCAAATATTCACCATAAAGCGGCCAAACCGCTGTTTCTAAACATTATGTTTATCTCGCTCATCGTTATCGCCATTTTTCTCGCCGCGCTGTTCGCCAGCGCCGTCAAGCGTGTGCCGGCCGGTCAGGTCTACAGCCTTTACCGCCAGGGCAAGCCGACCCGCTTGCTGCAGCCCGGCGTGCACATGGTGCTGCCGCTGGTGGAGCGCGTGGCCAACAAGATCAATCTTTCCGGCCAGGTGCTGCGCTTCGAAGAGCCGATGGCGGATGATCGCGATGTCAGCGGCACGGTTTACTGGCAGGTGCTGGAGCCGGAGCGCGCCGATGCGGTATTCGGCCAGGTCGATCAGCTGATTCGCCGCGGCACGCATGAGGCCTTGTGTGCAGAAAGCGACGCCGCGCACGCCGATCGCCGCGTGCTGAGCACGCATATGAAACAGCTGCTCAACCAGCGCCTGCGCGAGCGCGGCATGATGGTGACGCGGGTCGAGCTGGACGCTGCCTGAGTTCAATCCAACGCCGGCGAAATAGTTTCAGCCGCCGTGCGTGACAGGCAAACCGAAAACCCGCTGCGGCGGGTTTTCTTTTGGGTAGTTCCCTGATGACGGTTTTGGCGTTGTCGGTCGCGGCCGGAGATACTGGCAACCTACGTTCAAGCTTTCAGGAATCCGGATGACCGCGCGCGACCTCTTGCAGACCCAGTTGGAACGCGGCATCGCCGAGCTGGGGCTTGCGCTGCCGGCGGAGGCGGTTTCCCGTCTGCTGGATTATCAGGCGTTGCTGGAGCGCTGGAACGGCGCCTACAACCTCACTGCCGTGCGCGATGCGGGCGAGATGGTTACCCGCCATCTGCTCGATTCATTGGCGATCCTGCCTTACCTGCGCGGCGCCACGCTGGCGGATCTGGGCACGGGCCCCGGGCTGCCCGGCATCGTGCTGGCGATTGCGGCGCCCGGCCGCGAGATGCTGCTGGTCGATTCCAACGGCAAGAAGGTGCGCTTTCTGCGCGAGGCGATCCGCGCGCTCAAGCTCGAGGGTGTGCGCGCCGTGCAGTCGCGGGTGGAAGACGTGCAGGGCCAGTTCGACTGCGTCACCGCGCGCGCCTTCGCCAGCTTCGCCGACATGCTCGGCTGGGGCGGGCATCTGCTGGCGCCCGACGGCATCTGGCTGGCGATGAAGGGCAAACAGTCTGAGGACGAACTGTCCGGCGTGCCGGCCGATTTCGCCGTGCGGGAAACGCACGTGCTGGCGGTGCCCGGACTGGATGCCGAGCGCCGTCTGGTGGTGCTCGGTCACGCCTGATAAACAGCTGCTCCGGTCGATGCGCCGTAACAGATCCGGCGCCCTTCGACTCCGCTGCGCTACGCTCAGGGAGAACGGCAAAGGCTGAAACCTTGCGCTGGATCGAGGCGGGTTTTTTGCAACCCGACAACGACCAGCGCGATCAGATCTCGTCCAGCACCGCGCCGTTGCTCTCGATCACCCTGGCGTAGAGTTTGGCCGTCGCCTTGGCCGTGCGCTTCTGCGTGGCGAAGTCGACGTGGTACAGGCCAAAGCGTTTGGAGAAGCCCAGCGACCACTCGAGGTTGTCCATCAGCGACCAGGCGTAGTAGCCCTTGATGTTGACGCCCGCCTCGATCCCCTTGTGCAGCGCGCCGAGGTGCTTGCGCAGATAGTTGGTGCGCAGCGGGTCGTCCAGCACACCGTTTTCCGCCACCGGCGGATCGTAGAAGGCCGAGCCGTTTTCGGTGATGTACAGCGGAATGTCGCCGTAGCGGTGCTTGAACCAGGTGAGCGTGTCGGTCAGGCCCTGCTCGAATACTTCCCAGCCGGTTTCCGTATAGGTCTTGTTCGGCTGGCGCACCGGCACGGCCTTCAGCGGATACGCGTCGGCGTCGTGCTTCACCACGGCGCGGGTGTAATAGTTGATGCCGACGAAATCGACCTTCTGATTGGTCAGCTTGAAGTCCTCTTCGGGGAAATCCGGCCATGCGTCGCCGAAGATTTCCTTCAGCTCGGGCGGATAGCTGCCGAGCAGCGCCGGGTCGGCAAACTGCTTGTTCATATAGGCATGGGCGCGCTTGGTCGCGGCCAGATCTTCGGCGCTGTCCGAGGCCGGATACTTCGGCTCGATATTGAACACCACGCCGATCTCGTGCTTGCCGTGCGCGCGATACGCCTGGATGCCGGCGCCGCTGGCGCGCATCAGATTGTGCGCGGCGATCGGCGCCTCGTACTTGCTGCGGTGTCCGGGCGCCAGCGCGCCGTGCAGGTAGCCACCGTCGGTGACGACCCAGGGTTCGTTGAGCGTGGCCCAGCGCGGTACGCGATCGCCGAGCGCCTTGAACATCACTTCGGCGTAGTCGGCGAACCAGTGCGCCACGTCGCGGTTGAGCCAGCCGCCGCGGTCGTCCAGCGCGGCAGGCAGATCCCAGTGAAACAGCGTGGCGTTCGGCACGATACCGTTTTCCAGCAGCTCGTCGACCAGTCGCGAATAGAAGCCCAGGCCCTTGGCGTTGACCCGGCCGGTGCCCTCGGGCAGCACGCGTGCCCAGTTGATGCTGAAGCGGTAGCCCTGCAGGCCGAGCGCGCGCATCAGCTGCACGTCGTCCTTGTAGCGGTTGTAGTGATCGCAGGCGACGTCACCGGTATCACCGTTGGACATCATGCCCGGCGTGTGCGCGAAACGCTGCCAGATGCTGGGGCCGGCGCCATCGGCCAGCGGTGAACCTTCGATCTGGTAGGCCGACGTGGCGGCGCCCCAGTGAAAACCCTCGGGAAAACGAAAACGGCCGGTCATGGAGCTTCCTGCAGGTGAAAACGAGTGATCAAGGCTTGATGTAAACGATTACGTTGGCAGAATAGCCGAATGTTTCGCCGATGTGCAGACGTCTTCACACGCCGAACGCTGGCCTTTGTGGCCAACCGCACAGGAAATGCCGATGGCTACCGTTCGTCTGGATCAGCTGCGTAAGGTTTACCCCGGCGGCCACGTCGGCGTT
This sequence comes from uncultured Methylobacterium sp., assembly GCA_964658785.1. Taxonomy (GTDB): domain Bacteria; phylum Pseudomonadota; class Gammaproteobacteria; order Xanthomonadales; family Rhodanobacteraceae; genus Rhodanobacter. The sequence continues at coordinate 1,193 of CBAAAD010000105.1, read as the reverse complement.
GCCGGCGCGAGTTTCGATATCGCCGATGGCGAGCTGCTGGTGCTGGTCGGGCCGTCGGGCTGTGGCAAGACCACGCTGCTGCGGATGATCGCCGGGCTCGAGTCGATCAGCGGCGGCACGCTGAGCATCGACGGCCGCGTGGTCAACGACGTGGAGCCAAAGGATCGCGATATCGCGATGGTGTTCCAGAACTACGCGCTCTATCCGCACATGACGGTGGCGGAAAACCTGGCCTTTGGCCTGAAGCTGCGCGGCCAGTCGAAGGCGGATATCGACCGCCGCGTGCGCGAGGCGGCCAAAACGCTGGAGCTGGAGCCGCGGCTGGCGTCCAAACCTGGGGCGCTGTCCGGCGGCCAGCGCCAGCGCGTCGCGCTGGGCCGGGCGCTGGTGCGCGATCCGAAAGTGTTTTGCTGGATGAGCCGCTGTCCAATCTGGACGCCAAGCTGCGCCTGACCATGCGGGTGGAGATCGCGCGGCTGCATCGCCAGCTCAAGGCCACGATGATCTACGTCACGCACGATCAGATCGAGGCGATGACGCTGGGCCAGCGCATCGTGGTGCTCGACGGCGGCGTGATCCAGCAGATCGACACGCCGATGAATTTGTATGACCGGCCGGCCAACCTGTTTGTTGCCGGTTTCGTCGGAAGCCCGGGCATGAACCTGCTGCGCGGCAAACTGATTCTTGGCAGGGGCTGGTCGGTGGTGACCGAACACGGTGAGGTGATGCTGGGCCGGCCCGCGCAGGCGTCCGGCTGGCAGGAGTGGCGCGATCGCGAGGTGGTGCTGGGCATTCGTCCGGAAGATTTGCTGCCGGTTGAGGCGGACCAGGCCGCACTGACCGCCCAGCTCGAAGTGCTCGAACCGGTTGGCAACGAGATCTTCCTCAACCTGCGCTACGGCACTCAGGCGCTGGTCTCGCGCGTGTCGCCGCGCACGCTGCCCGAGCCCGGCAGCACGGTGTCGCTGGGGCTGGCCGCCGAGCGGCTGCATCTGTTCAACCCTGCCAGCGGCCTGCGTATCGGCGCTTGAGTCGTGGCGGCGCGCCGCCAGCGCACCGGTCGGGTCGACGCATTACACTAACCGTCTTCACGCGTCCGGTAGCTATCTATCCATGGCCCGCATCATCGCTGTCGCCAACCAGAAGGGCGGCGTCGGCAAGACCACCACTGCCGTCAATCTCGCGGCCGCCCT
>CBAAAD010000104.1:0-8227 GCA_964658785.1 uncultured Methylobacterium sp. | reverse complement strand
AAGCGGATGCCGGTGATGTCTGAAACGCTGCTGCCCTTCCACTGGCCGGTGCGCGTGTACTGGGAAGATACCGACGCCGGTGGCGTGGTGTATCACGCCAGCTATCTGCGCTTTCTCGAGCGCGCCCGCAGCGAGTGGCTGCGGGCCATCGGCATCGATCAGTCGGTGCTGCGCAAGGCCACCGGCCTGGGCTTCGTGGTGAAGGACATGCAGATCGATTTCGTCCGGCCCGCCCTGCTGGATGATGAACTGTCGGTAACGGTGGACGTCAAAGAGCGCCGCGCAGCCAGTATCCTGTTCGCGCAGACCGTGCTGCGCGGTGACGGCACCTGTCTGATCCGAGCCACGGTTCGGGCCGCCTGTGTCGACCTCGAGCGCATGCGGCCGGCGCAAATCCCGGCGGATCTATTTCCCGCCGGTTCCATTGCCTGAATTTCCAGACGCTGGTTCGACCGTTGCCTGTCGAACCCGCTGATAAAAGCCCGCGTGATGGGAGCCCATCCGGTCACGCAGGCGTCAATCCCGACAACCCAAGTTTCACTTCAATCAAGCCGACCGGCGGAGAACCCTCAAGCAATGAACGGTGGACTGAATATTTTTTCGCTGATCTCCGATTCCAGCATTCCAGTGAAACTGGTGCTGCTGGTGCTGGTGGTGTTTTCCTTCATGTCGTGGGTGATCATCATCCGCAAGCATTCGCAGACCAAGGCGGCGATGGAAAATGCCGAGGCGTTCGAGGAGCGCTTCTGGTCCGGCGGCGACCTTGCCCAGCTGTTTCGCGAGGTGAGCAATCGCGGCGGCGCCGGCGGTATCGAGAACATCTTCGAGTCGGGCTTTCGCGAATTCGCGCGCCAGCGTCAGCGTAAGACGCACGACGTGCGCATGATCGTGGAGAGCTCCGAGCGCGCCATGCGCGTCACTGGCACCAAGGAGATCGGCCTGCTCGAGCGCAATCTGGAATTTCTCGCCAACGTAGGTTCAATCAGCCCCTACGTGGGCCTGTTCGGCACGGTGTGGGGCATCATGGGCGCCTTCCAGGGCCTGGGTGAAATGAAGGACGTGACCATCGCCGTGGTTGCGCCGCACATTTCCGAAGCGCTGATCGCCACCGCCATGGGCCTGTTCGCCGCCATCCCCGCGCAGTGGGCGTACAACCGCTTCGCCACCAAGGTCGAGCGCGTGGCCTCGCATTACGAAGTGTTTCAGGAAGAGTTTTCCTCGGTGCTGCAGCGGCAGATCCAGACCGACGACGCGGTCTGAGCGGAGCAGCATTCATGGCCATTTCCCAGCGTCGCAAACGCTACAAGCTGAAGTCCGAGATCAACGTCGTGCCGTACATCGACGTGATGCTGGTGCTGCTCATCATCTTCATGGTGACCACGCCGATGATGAAGAGTCTCGGTGTGCCGGTGCAGTTGCCTGAGAGCAACGCCAAGTCGCTGAAGGACATCAAGGATCCGCTGGTCGTGTCGGTGGATCAGAACGGGCAGATTTTTCTCAAGGTCGGCGACGGCAAGGCCGATCCGGTCAGCGTGCAGGAATTCACCACCAAGATCACCGCCTTCCAGCAGGCCGATCCGGATCTGCAGGTGATACTGGCCGGTGACCAGCGTGCCGTGTACGGCAAGGTCTACGTGATCCTGCCGATCCTGCAGCAGGCCGGCGTGACCAAGATCGGCTTGCTGAGCCAGCCGGGGTCGGGCGGGACGAATGGACGAAAGTAAGGGCACGCCGAAGGCGGTCATACTTTCCGCCATCCTGCACGTTGGTATCGTGGCGTTTCTGTTTCTCGCGACGCTGCCGTGCTCGAGCTTCGAAAACTTCATCACCTCGCTCGGCCTGCCCGCGGGGATGAACCCGATCACCTGTACGCCGCCGCTGAATCTGCAGGGCCAGGTGATCGAGGCCATGTTGATGGGCCCCACCGGCAGCCCGCCGCCGAAAACGGTAAAGACCAAGGTGCCCGACACGGTGCCCCCGCCGCCAACCACGCCACCGCCGCCACCGACACCGCCCAAGCCGGACGAACCCAAGATCAAAACCCTGCCGCCGCCGCCGGAGCATCCGGATACGGTGGATCAGGAGAAAGTGGTCGAAAATGCGCTGCAGAAGGCCCAGGACGCGAAGAAGCTGCAGGAAGAAAAAGAGCAGCAGCGGCAGTCCGAACTCGACGCGCAGGCGGTAAAGAAAAAGCAGGAAGAGCAGAAGAAGCTCGACGAGCTGTTCAAAAAGATGGATGCAGCGGCGGATCAGACCAAGAAGCTCGACAGCAAGGCCAAGCAGGCCAAGCAGCAGATGGAAGATCTGGCCAGTGATCAAAGCAAGGCGGACCTGCCCAAGGCTGACCAGCTGCAGAGTGGCAATAACAGCGATCACACCGATCTCAGCAGCGCGTACGCGGCCGCCATTCAGAATGCGGTCACGCCGAACTGGCTGCGGCCGGATAACATCGCGGCGGCGCCGTGCGACGTGGAAATTGTGCAATCGCCGGGCGGTGACGTGATCAGTGCCACCGCGGCCGCCAATTGCCCGTACGACGACGCGGGCAAGCGTTCGGTCGAAAATGCTGTCCTTCGTACCAAGACATTGCCTTATAAAGGCTTCGAAAGCGTCTTCCGCCGCAACCTCACCTTCACCTTCAGGCCGCAATGATCAAGCCCATGCACAAACTCAGCTCACGCTTCGCCTTCATCCTGCTGGCCTTTGTAGCGATTTTCGCTACGTCCGCTAACGCCCAGCAGTCTCTGAAGATTGACATCGTCGGTGGCGTCAAGACCGCAACCCCGATCACCGTCGTGCCGTTCGCGCTGCAGGGCGGCTCGCCGCCGCCGACCGACATTGCCGACGTCATCCACAACGATTTCAACCGCTCCGGCAAATTCCGCGCGCTGGACAAGGCCAGCATGGTCGAGTTGCCGTCGCAGGGTTCGGACATCAAGTTCGCTACCTGGCGTTTGCTCAAGCAGGACTACATCGTGGTCGGCCGCCTCAAGGACGCCGGCAACGGCATGGTCCAGGTCGAATACGAACTGTGGGACGTGAACAAGCAGCAGAGCCTGCTTTCGCAGTCGATGCAGCCGGCACCGGTGGGCGACCTGCGTAATGTCGCGCATCAGATCGCCGATGCGATCTACCAGAAGATAACCGGCGTACGCGGCGCGTTCTGGACACGGATTGCTTACATCACCGCGGTCGGTCTGGGTAACAACACCAGTTATTCGCTGCTGGTCGCGGACTCGGATGGATTCAATCCTCAGGTTGTTGCCCGTTCGAAGGAATCGCTGCTGTCGCCGGCATGGTCGCCGGATGGCAAGAAGATTGCCTATGTGTCGTTCGAAAGCGGCAACTCCAATATCTACGTGCAGGACATCACCACCGGCTCGCGCCAGCTGGTCGAGTCGCATCCGAAGGGCATCAACGGTGCACCGGCATGGTCGCCGGATGGCAGCAAGCTCGCCGTTGCGCTGTCGTTTTCGGGCAACTTGAACATCTATGTGCTGGACATGGCCACCCGGCAGGAAACCCGGGTCACCTCGAACAATCTTGCCATCAACACGCAGCCGGTCTGGGCGCCCGATGGCCAGAGCATCTACTTCACCTCGGACCGTTCGGGCCGGCCGCAGATCTATCAGACGCCGGTCAGCGGCGGCACGGCCACGCGCATCAGCTTTCAGGGTCAGAACAACCAGAACGTGTCGGTAAGCTATGACGGCAAGCAGATCGCGATGGTGCAGGGCAATGGCAACGTGTATCGTATTGCCATCGCCGATCAGAGTCTGGGCGGTCAGGTGCGCTACGTGTCGCCCGGCCCGTACGACGAGTCCCCGAGTTTTGCACCGAACGCCAGCATGCTGCTTTACGCCGCCACCGAGGGGACTCGCGGCGTGCTGTACTCGGTATCGGCTGACGGCAATGTCCGCCAGCGGCTGGTGTTGTCGGATGGTGATGTGCGCGAGCCTTCATGGGGCCCGTACCGCGAGCGTTGATGTTTGAACGGTGCCGGCCGCGACGACGCGCCGGCACCAATCTTCCAGGGAAGGGGTCAAAGGCGCTGGCAGACGAATAATTTTCTGCCGCGGCACATCACTGTGTCGCGGCTGCCCTGTGTGTTTGTGCAAAATGATGCACAATCGCACTTACAGTAGTGTCAAAATAACAGCCGGCCTACCGGCGTCGCTGTCCCGTTATCCCCATCGTCATCGTTTGTCGGAAACTCAACCGTTAAGGAATGTCACCATGAATAAGACCGTACGTATCGCCCTGGTCGCTCTGCTGTGCGTCAGCGCGGCCGCCTGCTCCAAGAAAGCCGTCAAGCCGACCGCTCAGCCGGCTCCCGTCGACAACAGCGCCGTGAGCCAGGGTGACAACACCGCCGGCAAGTACAAGCAGGGCGATCCCGAGACCGACGCCTGCCTGCGCCAGCGCGTGGTGTACTTCGATTTCAACCAGACCGAAATCAAGCCGGAATTCCAGCAGATCGTGGCTTGCCACGCGAAGTACCTGCAGGATCGTCCGACCTCGCAGATGCGTCTGGAAGGCAACACCGACGAGCGCGGCACGCGTGAGTACAACCTGGGCCTCGGCGAGCGTCGCGGCAAGACCGTTTCCGACGCCCTGACGGCAGCCGGTGGTTCGGCCAGCCAGATCAACGTGATCAGCAACGGCAAAGAGAAGCCGGTCTGCCGCGAGCACAACGAGGATTGCTGGAGCAAGAATCGTCGCGTCGAGATCGTCTACACCGCCGAGTAATCAGCACGCATGAAGAAGAAACTGGCTATCAGCTTTGCAGCCAGAACAAGCATGGCGGGCGCGTTTGCGTCCGCCATGTTTTTTGCGTCTGCGGCTACTGCGCAGGACTCGCGTCTGAGTCTTGCCGACCGCGTCACGCAACTGGAGCAGCAGACACAGAACAAGGACCAGAACGGCATTGGCATGGTCAACCAGATGCAGCAACTGCAGGCACAAGTGCAGCAGCTGCAGGGCCAGATCGAGGAACTGCAGCATAGTCAGCAGCAGCTCGACGACAAGAACAAAGCCCAGTACGGCGACATCGATGCCCGGCTGAGTCGGCTGGAAAGCGGTGGCGCGGGCGCCAGTGCTGCCAAGCCGCCGGCCAACAATCCACCACCGGCTCCACCCCAGAATAATCCGCCAGCGGCAGCGCCCCCGGCTGCGGCCCCGAGCGCGCCAGCGGGTGCACCTGCCGCCGCCGATCCCGGCGCCGCTGCCGCATACGATGTCGCCTTCAAGGCGATTCGCTCTGGCGACTACGTGTCGGCTTCGCGGGATTTTCGCGGGTTCATCCAGAAATACCCAAGCGATGCGCTGACGCCCAACGCGTTCTACTGGCTCGGCGAGTCGTACTACGCCACGATGAACTACCCGGTGGCGGTTGAGGCTTTCCAGCATTTGCTGACCCAGTTTCCGCAAAGCGAAAAGGCGCCCGATGCCCTGCTCAAGCTCGGCTACTGCCAGATCGAACTGAAGCAGTTGCCGCAAGCCAAGGCCACACTGACCGCGGTGGGCAGCAAGTATCCCGGTTCCAAGGCGGCTGGCCTGGCCAAGGAAAGGCTGCGCCAGATGCAGCAGTCCGCGGCCAACTGAGGGCGCGGCGGTGAGTGCTGAAAACGCCAGCGTGGTCTCCGCCACGCCAGCCTCGTCGCCCGTCGCCGAGCGGCTGCGCATCACCGAGATTTTCCATTCGATTCAGGGCGAGGCCGATGCCATTGGCTGGCGCACGGTGTTTGTGCGCCTTACCGGGTGTCCGCTGCGCTGCGTGTGGTGCGATACCGAATATTCATTCTATGGCGGTGACTGGCATGCGATCGACGACATTCTTGCCGAGGTCGCCCGGCACGGCGTGAGGCACGTATGCGTCACCGGCGGCGAGCCGCTGTCGCAGAAGCGCTGCCTGATCCTGCTGCGTAAACTGTGCGACGCGGGCTACGACGTGTCGCTGGAAACCTCCGGTGCGATCGACGTGGCGCCGGTCGACCCGCGCGTGCGCAAGGTGATGGATCTGAAGGCGCCCGATTCGGGCGAGAGCGCGCGCAACCTCTGGTCGAATCTCGATCATCTGCTGCCGCACGACCAGATCAAGATCGTGATTGCCAGCCGCGCCGACTACGAATGGTCGCGCGCCATGCTGGACCAACACGCGCTGACGCAGCGCTGCATGGTGCTGTTTTCGCCGGTGCACGGCTCGGTGCAGCCGCGCGATCTGGCCGAGTGGATCATCGAAGACAAGTTGCCGGTGCGCTTCCAGATGCAGCTGCACAAGCTGCTGTGGGACGATGCAGCCGGGAAATGATGTGTGCGTTAATCGGTGAACGCGAAGATCGAATAGCGGCCATTCGTGACCGATCGCTTCAAAAATCCGCGCTGTGGCCATGTTGCCGCAAGCAACGGTAAAACCCGCGCGCCGGCCTGTGCTGCCGGTGGCGTTTGTGGCCGGTGACCGGTCAACCTTGTGTGGAACATCTCATGTCAGAAAAATCATTGCCTCGCGCCGTCGTGCTGGTCTCCGGCGGCATGGATTCGGCGGTCACCATCGCGCTGGCGCGCGAGCAGGGCTACCAGGTGCACGCGCTCAGCGTGGCCTACGGGCAGCGCCACAGCTCCGAGCTTGCGGCGTCGGCGCGCGTGTCGAGCATGCTGGGCGCGGTGGAACATAAAACGGTGACGGTGGACTTGCGCAGCATCGGCGGCTCCGCGCTGACTGCCGATATCGACGTGCCGCTCGATACCGTGGACAGCACCGACATCCCGGTGACCTATGTGCCAGCGCGCAACACCATCATGCTGTCGATTGCACTGGGCTGGGCCGAGGTGCTGGGCTCCAGCGACATCTGGTGCGGCGTCAATGCCGTGGACTATTCCGGTTACCCGGACTGTCGCCCCGCCTTTATCGACGCATTCGAAACACTGGCCAATGTCGCGACCAAGGCCGGCGTGGAAGGTGCGGGCATTCGTATCCATGCGCCGCTGATGCGCATGGGCAAAGCCGACATCGCGCGGGAAGGTCAGCGCCTGGGCATCGATTTTTCCGCCACGGTGAGCTGCTACAACGCCGACAGCGACGGTCGTGCCTGTGGCCATTGCGACGCCTGCCGCCTGCGCGCGCAGGGCTTCCGTGACGCCGGTCTGCCCGATCCCACCCGCTACGTGTGACCGTCTGTCTGCTTGTGCCGACGCGCCCCAGCCCGTAAAATTGCGGGCTGGCTTTCGCTAGTCGGGTCGTTAGCTCAGTTGGTAGAGCAGTAGACTTTTAATCTATTGGTCCCGGGTTCGAATCCCGGACGACCCACCAAATTCGAAGCGCCCATCGGGCGCTTTTTTTGTCTGGTGGCTACATGTCGACGTCGTTTGTCGACCGCCCTGCATCAATCGGCGGCATTGGCCGGCTTTCGCAAACGCCGTGTGAGGCGCTCGATCAGCAGCGGCAGCAGCGCCAGCACGGCGAGCGCGCCGGACGGCAGCAGCACCTCTTTGTGCATGAAAAGATCCAGGCTGAAGCTCGTGCTCTGGCTGAGCACCGTGCCGATGCCGGCGCCGATCGACGTTTCAAAAATCAGCGTGATGGTGCCCCCCAGCCAGGTCGCGCCGATGAACAGCCACAGCGGGCAGCGCAGCCAGGCCAGTCCGACGGTGACAGCCCCGAACGGCAGAATGGGAAGAAAGCGCAGGAACAGCGTGTAACTCACCGGATGCCGCTCAAAGCCGTGATGCAGTTTCGCCACAATCGCCGGCGGCCTGCGACTGCCGCTGCCAAAGGCATAGCGGCTGGCGAGGTAGAGAACCAGCGAGCCCAGCGTCAGCGCGATCGACGAACACAGCGTGCCCTCGATCACGCCGAAGGCAAAGCCGCCGGCGAGAATCACGATGATCGTGCCGGGAATGCCAGTGCACGTGGTCAGCGTCAGGAGGCCGACGAAGACCAGCCGGCTCAGCCACGGATGCGCGGCGATGTGTGCATGGATCTGCCCCTGATGCGCCACCAGCTGCTGTGGTGTGAACCGGTCGAGCGCGCCGGACGCAAACAGCGCGATGCCGGCCAGGATCAGCAGGATCAGCGGCAGCGAGGCGCGCAGGCGATTCAATACGGCGTACCGCTGGCGCCGTAGTCGGCCAGGACCGCGCGCGCCTTGTCGCGCAGAATATCGCGGCGCACGGCGATGCCGCGGCGTTCCAGCTCGCCGATCCAGTCGTTCGGCAGCGGGCCTTCGTC
>CBAAAD010000103.1:0-8233 GCA_964658785.1 uncultured Methylobacterium sp. | reverse complement strand
CAGTGCAGCAGCTTGCCCCCGCAAGCGACGCTCCGCTATTCAACCACCGACAACTTGAACCCGAGGCGTGAGCCACATCGCACCGGCAAGATCGCCGCATGCGCGTCAGATTTGTCCGGTGGTGAAATCTTTGCTCGGGTTGATCAGGTATTTTTCGCCGGTGCGGCGGCGGTTGTACTGCGTTATCACGTCCAGTTGCAGGGTTTCGGTTAGCGAGATTTCGTTGCTGTAATGGCTGGCGAAAGTTGTTTTCAGCTCGCGCGCCACCCGATCACGCATGGTCTGTGCAACGTCGGGGCCAACCTTCTGCAGAAAGGGAAACAGCAGCCAGCCGCCGATCCCCCAGGCCATGCCGAAGTTACGGTTCAGCTCGGTCGGCGCGGTGTCCAGGCCGCCGTAAATGTAGACCTGCTTGTGCACGGCCGAGCCATAGCGGCTGTAGGCCTTGACGTTTTTACTGGCCGCCATCTCCATACCGGTGAGGATCTGGCCGGCCAGCTTGCCGCCGCCGATGGCATCAAACGCCAGCGTGGCGCCGGTATCGATAAGCGCCGCGCCGAGATCGTCCATGAACGTTGGCGCGTTGGCGTTGCATACCCAGGTGGCACCCATGCCGCGAAGCAGGGCAACCTGTTCATCGCTGCGCACGATGTTGACCAGCGCAATGCCGTCCATGATGCAGATGCGGTTGAGCATCTGACCCAGGTTCGAGGCGGCGGCGGTGTGCACCAGTGCGGTGTGGCCTTCCCGCCGCATGGTTTCCACCATGCCCAGCGCGGTCAGCGGATTTACGAAGCTTGAGGCGCCGTCGGCGGGTGAGGCATCGGGTGGCAGCACGATGACATCGGCGGCGTTGACGCAGCGGTATTGCGAATACATCGCTCCGCCGATCATCGCCACGGATTGGCCCAGCTTGGCCTGGGCGGCGTCCGACGAACCGGCTTTCACCACCACGCCGGCGCCCTCGTTGCCCACCGGCATCGATTGATCGACGCGCCCGGCCATGGCCGGCATCAGCTTCGTGGGTACGGTTGCGGTGACCACCGCGGTGGCGCCTTTGCCGGCGACTTTCGCGGTCGTCATGTCGGCGGCACCGAGCAGCAAGCCGAGATCCGAGGGATTGATCGGGGCGGCCTCCACGCGGACCACAATCTCGTCAGCCGCCGGCTCTGGTGTGGCGATGGTTTCCAGCGACAGCTTCAGTTGGCCATCGCCGGTGATCAGCGAACGCAGCTGCAGGCCGCTGGTGGGGTTTTCGGTTGCCATAAGTGCTGCCTTGTCGATGAACGCTGGATCGCGCCTATGGAGATGCGGCCCGACGTGGCGGACACAACCGTTCGTCCACCTGATCCGACGACGATTTTCCCGCCGCTTGGCTACCGCGCCAGTTTTCGCAATCCGCTCAGCTAAAGAAATCGTTCTTCACGCCGTTATCACTTTTATCAAGCCTGATTTCAGGCTTCCTCAAGAGCGCGCGATATGCATTTCATCAAATCCATCAAAGCTCGTTATACGCTTCTCGTCACGGCGTTTTTTATCGTCATGATCATCATGACCGTCGCTGTCATACAGATCTACGTGACGCCGGAACTGCGCAAAGAAGAGGCACAAGTAGTAGCTGGCCATGTGGACACTATCGGCAACACGATCCAGGGCAAGATGATCCAGATCGAGGCGCAGTCGCGCGGCATCACCGAGGCGGTGCCGTTGATGGACAACAGCACCATCGATCGTTTGCTGCCCGGGTTGCTCAATCAGTACGGTGATACCAACGTGTTCGGCGGCGGCATATGGCCGCTGCCCCAGCAGCGGGATCCAAAACTGGAGCGTGACAGCACGTTTTACGCCCGCGGCGCCGATCAGGCGCTGGCGATCAACACGCACTGGAACACGCCGGAAGCGCTCAAGTACTACGAGCAGCCGTGGTACCTGGCGGGCCTGCATGCGCCCAGAGGCCATTGCCCCTGGGCCAAGGCGTACAAGGACGATGCCAGCGATCAGCCGCGCACCAACTGTGCGATGGTCATCTACAAGGACGGCAAGATCTACGGCGTTTCCACCATCGATCTGACCCTCGGGTTTTTCAACACCCTGGTCGCGGATATGGAGAAGCGTATCCAGGGGCAGGTGCTGATCGTCGAGGCGGACGGAAAAATCGTCAGCAACAGCAGCCTCGTCAAGGAGCCCATCGTGCTGAAGAATGTGGCCGACGTGGCCGGACAGGCGCCGTTCTTCGCGACGATCCAGTCCGTGCTGCCTCGGCTTGCAGAAAACAAGCCGGTGGAGCAGCCCTACAAGGTCGATGGTCAGAACTACACGCTGACCATGCGCCCAATCGAGGGCAGCCCGTGGTGGCTGGTGACGGGCATGGACGATCGCCTATTGACCGCGAACAGCGACCACATCCTGCACAAGCTCGGGCTGGTGCAGCTGCCGATGGCTGCGCTGCTGCTGATCCTGCTGGTGATTGGAATCAATTTGCTGACGCGCCGCTTTGATCTGCTCAAGGCAAACATCGATGAACTGTCCAGTGGTGATGCCGACCTCACCCGACGCCTTCCACTGGGGCAGGGCAGCGAATTCAATGCGGTCGTTGAAAGCTTCAACCGTTTCATCGCGCGTCTGCAGGCCATGCTGCTGCAGGTACAAAGCGGTGCGCTGGCGATAGCCGCCACCACGCGCCAGCTGGCCGATGGCAACCTTGAGCTTTCGGCACGTACCGAGACTCAGGCCAGTTCGCTCGAAGAGACGGCCGCATCCATGGAGGAGCTGGCTGCCACGGTCAAGCACAACGCGGAAAACGCCAGCCAGGCCAACATCATGGCTGGCGAAGTTTCGAAAATGTCGATCAGCAGCGCCGAGAGCGGCGCGCGGATGCTGGAGACCATCACCGCCATCAACGAAACGTCGCGAAAGGTTGCCGACATCACGGGCGTGATCGACGGCATTGCCTTCCAGACCAATCTGCTGGCGCTGAATGCGGCAGTCGAGGCGGCCAGGGCCGGTGAGCAGGGCAGGGGCTTTGCGGTCGTGGCGGAAGAAGTTCGGCGTCTGGCGCAGAGTTCGGCCGTGGCGGCGAAGGACATCAAGCGGCTCACCTCGGATTCGGTCGAGAGCGTGACCGCCGGCGCGCGGCTGGTCGATGAGGCGCGTGCTGCCAACGATGCACTTCATGTCGGCGTCAGCGGCATGGCTACGCTTATTTCCGAGATCAGGCAGGCCAGCCGCGAGCAGAGCCAGGGCATTGATCAGGTCAACAGCGCCGTGACCCAGATCGATATCACCACGCAACAGAATGCCGCCCTGGTCGAGGAATCGGCCGCCGCCGCCAAGCTGATGAACGAGCAGGCGGCGCAGCTGCGGGAAGTCATTTCCGGGTTCAAGTTGGCCTGAGTGGCCGGCGAGGCAACGCATTTAGACGCTATTTCCGCCGGCTTGCCGGCGGGAATTTTGCTTTCGGGCAGCGCGAACCGCTTTTATCGGCGTGCAGCAGGTCCACTGGCCTGTCGCTGGCCGGGGCGGTGAATCTTCAGGTTGGCGGCTCATGCGGCGGCATTGGAATGATGACTCAGCGCGCCTTGGGTTTCAGCCGCACATAGATCTGCTTGCGCACGATGGCGATGACGCTGCCGGAGGCGGTTTTCACCTCCGTCTCGAACCAATGCAGCACTTTGGCGCCGCCCTTGGCTGCCATCCGTAGTTCATCAACCACGGCGGGCTCGAGCCTGAAATGCGCATACACGTCCTCCCGACCGGGCGCGACAAACTCGATGGCGCCGGCCTTGTCCCAGACGAAGTAGTCGTTGCCCAGTTGGTGCATGACCAAAAGCATCCAGAACGGATCGGTCATGGCGAACAGGTTGCCGCCGAACTGGCTGCGGACGTAGTTTCGGTTCCACGGGCGCAGGCGCAGCACGACCTTGGCCTCCATGTAATCAGGGCTGATGCTCTGCACGCGGATGCTGTTGAACAGAAACGGCGGCCACAGATTCATGGCGCGGCGAAAGGTGGATGCTTTCATCGCGCGAATTCCGTTTGCCCTCGATCACTCGCCATCAAAACAGCAGCGAGGCCATCTTGCGGCGGTAGCGGCCGACCAGTTCGGCGTCATCGAGCGTGGCGAAGGCGGCGAGCAGGCGCTTCTTGGCCTGGTTGTCGTTCCACTCGCGATCACCCTTGAGAATGAGCAGAAATTCGTCCAGCCCGGCGGCGGGGTCATCCTCCAGCAGCAGGCGCACGCCGAGCAGGTCGTGCGCGGCCCAGTCGCTGGCGTCGGTGGTAATGCGCTGGCGCAGTTCGGACAGCGAAGGGGCGCCTTCCAGGGCACGGGCCAGGTCCAGCTGGCTGCGCAGTCGCAGCGCACGCGCGTCGATGGCGAGGTTGGCCGGCAGCGCGGTGAGCTCCGCTTCGGCGGCGTCGGCCTGGCCGGCGCGCATCAGCGCCAGCGCCAGTTCGAGCTTCAGTTCGGATTTGGACGGCTCGGCCTCAATGGTCTGCTGCAGTCGGGCAATCGCCTGCTCCGGAGTTTCCAGCGAGGCCTCATCGACGACGTCGGGCTCCGGTGCGGCTTCAAGAGGCTGCAGGTGGCGAGACAGGAATTCGCGCAGCTGGCTCTCCGGCAGCGCGCCGGCAAAGCCATCGAGCACCTGGCCATCCTTCACCAGCATCACGGTGGGGATGCTGCGGATGCCGAACATGCCGGCCAGCTCCTGCTGCGCTTCCACGTCGACCTTGCCGAGGCGAAACGCGCCGTTGTACTCGGCGGCGAGCTTTTCCAGCATCGGCCCCAACGTTTTGCACGGTTCGCACCATTCGGCCCAGAAATCCACCAGCACGGGCGTGGTCATGGAGGCCTGCAGCACCTCGGTTTCAAAGCGCTGCTGATCGATATCGAAAACGTGGGAAGTGGCGGCGGATTCAGTCACGTGTTTTTCCATCTGGGCGGTTAAAGTTCGACCGGGTGCGTGTCAGATCGGGGCAAGCCCAAGCATATCAAGCCTTCCGCCGGCGCCAGCGATTCAGCGCGGGTGCGCCAGATTTGAGAGAATCAGACCGTCATCCATGTCAAAGCAAGAGCCACCGGGCGCATGAGTACGAGATCCACTGAAGCGCTGCAGATCTGTGAGGAATGCGACACGGTTCACCGCCGGCGCACGATGACGCGTGGGGAAGTGGGCAAGTGCGCCTGCTGCGGCGCGACGCTCGAGCACTTCCATAGCCTCAACCCCAACACGATGCTGGCGCTGGTATTCACGGCTTTTATCGTGTTTGTGCAGGCCAATCTCTGGCCGATCGTCACGCTGGGCCTTAACGGGCAGCACAGCAGCACCACGCTGTGGGGCGCCATCATCACGATGTGGCAATCGAACGCGCAGGTCATTTCCATACTGGCGGCAGCCACGCTGTTCTTTTTTCCACTGGTCAAGATGCTTTCGATCGGCTGGCTGCTGTGGTTCGCCCGGCAAAGGCGCTGCGCACCGGGTTTTGTGCCGATCATGGTGACGCTGCACTACATCGGGCCCTGGACCATGAGCGAGGTATTCGTGCTCGGTGCGCTGGTGGCCATCGTCAAGGCCAAGGTGTATTTCGACGTGGTGGCCGACCCCGGCATCTATGCCTACGCGGTGCTGACCGTGCTGATCACCATTTTTGCGCGCGTCGATATGCGTGAACTGTGGAACATGCGCATGAGAGACCCGGCATGAGCGCCGCAGGAAAGGCCCCGGCGCTGCCGCGCGCGGCTGACCTCGGGTTGATCGGCTGCCACGTGTGCCGGCTGGTCTGTCGCGAGGCGCCCGACGGTGCGGACGATATGGAATGCCCGCGCTGCGGCTCGATGCTGCATCGGCGCAAGCCGGCCAGTTACACGCGCACGTGGGCTCTGCTGCTGGCGGCTTTCATGATGTACCTGCCGGCCAACCTGCTGCCGATCATGCGCACGGCCAGCCTCAACGATGTGGACGACAACACGATCCTCAGCGGCGTCAAGGAGCTGTGGATCAACGGTTCGGCCGATCTGGCGATCGTGGTTTTTGTCGCCAGCATCATGGTGCCGATGCTGAAATTCCTCGTGTTGGGCACCTTGCTGATCAGCAGTCACATGCGTACGGACTGGGCGCAGCCGCAGCGCGCCAGGCTGTATCGGCTGGTGGAGTTCATCGGCTACTGGTCGATGCTGGACGTGTTTGTGGTGGCGCTGCTGTCGGCGCTGGTGCGTTTCAACGTATTGAGCCGGGTGGAGCCGTTGCCCGGGGTGATTTTTTTTGGCCTGACCGTGGTATCGACCATGCTGGCGTCGATGAGCTTCGACCCCCGGCTGATTTGGGATAGCAGAGATAGCGATGACTGACGAAAGCAGCAACGAACTGGACAAGCCCGAACGCGACGAGCTGCCGCGGCCGGTGGTCAAACGCCGCCGGCGTTTCAGCGCCTCGCTGATCTGGCTGGTGCCGGCACTGGCCGCTGTGATTGGTATTTCGCTGATCATCAACAGCGTGCTGCAGGCCGGGCCGGAGATCGTCATTACGTTCCAGACGGCCGAAGGTCTGGACGCCGGCAAGACGCCGGTGAAATACAAGAACGTGGTCATCGGCAAGGTCGACAAAATCACCCTCAGCGAGGATCGCTCCCACGTAAAGGTAAGGGTGGCGCTGGATAAAAGCGCCAAGAGTTTCGCCACCCAGGGCACCCGTTTCTGGGTCGTGCGTCCGCGCATCGGCATCGGCGGCATCTCCGGCATCGACACGTTGCTGTCCGGTGCCTTTATTGGCGCCGATGTTGGCGACTCAAAGGCTTCCGCGGAGGACTTCCAAGGTCTGGAAACGCCGCCGGCGGTCAACCATTCGGCGCCCGGACGTAGCTTCGTCCTGCACAGCGACGATCTCGGCTCGCTGGACATTGGCTCCCCGGTCTATTTCCGGCGCATCCAGGTTGGTCGGGTGGTTTCCTATCGCCTGGATGAAAACGGCAAGGGTGTGTCGCTGCAGATTTTTGTGGATGGCCCGAACGACAAGTTCGTGAGTACGTCCACGCGCTTTTGGAACGCCAGCGGTGTGGACGTTTCGCTCGGCGCCGACGGCCTGAAGCTCAATACCGAATCCCTGGCAACCGTGGTGGCCGGCGGTATGGCTTTTCAGGATCCGCCAGGGCCGCACGACAGCACGCCGGCCGGGCAGGACGCCCAGTTCCAGCTGTTTGCCGATCAGGGAACGGCGATGGCGCCGCCGGACGGCACGCCGCACTACATCCGCATGCGCTTCGAAAAATCGATGCGTGGCCTCGACGTCAACGCGCCGGTGGAATTTCTCGGCGTGAAAATCGGCAATGTGGTGTCGGTCCGCCTGGATTACGACGAGAAGACGCAGACCTTCCCGCTGATCGTTGGCGCGGTGGTGTACCCGCAGCGACTGGGCAGCGCCTACGATAAATTGCAGGCGCTGGGCAAGGCGCGTGGCGAAAATCCGGATATGACGCAGATGATGGGCCGGCTGGTCGATCACGGCCTGCGCGCGCAGGCACGCACCGGCAACCTGCTGACAGGCCAGCTCTATATCTCGATGGACTTCATCAAGAACGCGCCGAAAGTGGCGTTCGACATGAACGCCCGGCCGCTGATGATACCGACGGCGGCCGGCAGCCTCGACAAGCTGCAGGAGCAGGCCGCGGAGATTGTCGACAAGATCGACAAGATTCCGTTCGAGGCGATCGGCAACAACCTCAACCAGACTCTCGCCGGACTCAGCGCGACGCTTAAGCAGGTCAACGGCAAGACGCTGCCCGAGCTCGACAACACCATGAAGGGCGTGCAGAAAACCGTCAATACGGCGGGCGATGCGCTGTCCGGTGACTCGCCGCTGCAGCAGAATCTGGGTACGACCCTGCAGGAAGTGCAGCGCACGGCGCGCTCGCTGCGCGTGCTGGTCGACTACCTGGGCGATCACCCCGAAGCGCTGATTCGCGGCCGCAGCCCCGATGCCAAGCCGACACGGGTGGCGGCACCCGCCGCACCAACCAATCCAACGCAGCAAGGGAGCAAGCCATGATTCGTGCAGGCCTTTTTCTTAACGGCAAACGCCTGCTTTGCCTGGGCATGGCGCTGACGCTGGCGGCCTGCGCTTCGGCGCCGCTGCACTACTACACGCTGGTGCCACCGGCGACTGATCCGGCCGCCGACACGGCATCGTCGCGTCCGGCCATGGCATCGCTGCCGTTCGAGCTGCTGCCGGTCACCGTG
>CBAAAD010000102.1:0-8258 GCA_964658785.1 uncultured Methylobacterium sp. | reverse complement strand
GCAGACCGGGAAAAACGCAGCGACATCGGGAATTTTTCCGTAAACGAGAACGTTCTGGTAATCGGTGACTATCCAGTACATCGGATTAAACTTAAGTGCCGAGCGAAGTCGATCAGGAATTATCGAAGACATATAGACCACTGGTGTCAACCAAAACCACAGTTGCAGCGCCACATTCATAAACTGGGCAACATCCCGAACAAAGACATTCAATATTCCTAACAGTAAGCCTAGTCCCAACGCAAAACTTGCGGTAACCAAAATAAGAACGGGCATCCACCATATCGCCGCCGTTGGAGCGTGACCGAGCAGCACAAATACGATGACGGTGACTAGAAAAAGCAGAATATTGTTAACCAGAGCCGAGCCTAAAGTTATTATCGGGAGGCACGCGCGTGGGAACACAATCTTTTTCAGCATGCTGCCATTGTCAACGAAAACGGTGAGTGATCGCGTAATAACCTCACTAAATAAAGACCAACCCATCATGCCTGCGAGCAAGTAAATTGAGTAGGAATATGGACTATCAATTCCAGGCAACTTTGCCGTCATTATTCGCGAAAGCACCAGCGAATAAATCGCCACTTGTGCCAGAGGCTGAAGAATCATCCATAGCGCACCCAACTTGCTTCGAGCAAAACGAGACCGCAGGTCATTTTTAATAGAGGACACAATAAAGTGTCGATAGCGCCAAATGGCTAAGTACATTTCTTTCATCAAACGTCAGCCTATCGAACAAAGACGGTAGTTATAACGGATGGGTTAGGCATTCTGTTGGTAGGTTAGCTACCGACCTGCTTTTCATTCTTAGTTGCAAATCAATATTTCGATTGGAATAAATACAGTGCAGTGGAAAAGCACAGAATCAACGGGTCGCATTACTCAGCCAGCGCATAAGCCAATTCCATTCTCAGATCAGTTACATCCTCTACACCGACAGAGAGCCTTATCAGTCCATCACTGATGCCTAGCCGCTTCCGGTTGCTGGCAGGCACCGACGCATGCGTCATGATCGCCGGGTGCTCGATCAGACTCTCTACGCCACCCAAGGACTCGGCGAGCGCAAAGAGCTCGCAGCGTTCGAGCATGCGCCTGGCTTTTTTCAGGCCTCCCTTTATCTCGACCGAGATGATTCCCCCGAAACCATCCATCTGCCGTTTGGCAAGTGCGTGTTGTGGATGGCTCTTAAGTCCGGGGTAGATGACGCGCTCGATTGCCGGATGCTTTTCGAGCCACCCCGCAAGCTCCTGCGCACTTGTGCAGTGCGCCTTCATGCGCAGATGCAAAGTTTTGAGGCCGCGCATGGCGAGAAATGAATCAAACGGCCCGGCGACCGCACCTACCGAGTTCTGTAGGAAACCCATTTGTTCTGCCAGCTCCTGCTTGCCGGCAACTACGATGCCTCCGACCATATCCGAGTGGCCATTGAGATATTTGGTGGCCGAATGAAGCACCAGATCGGCGCCAAATTCCAGCGGCCGCTGGAGCATCGGCGAGCAGAATGTGTTGTCCACCACCAGGATCAGGCTATGCTTTTTCGCAAACGCCGCAACTTTGCTCAAATCGACGAGTTTGAGCATTGGATTAGTTGGCGTCTCTGCCCAGATCATTCGGGTAGTTGGCTTTAAGGCCGCCTTGAGCGCGCTGGTGTCGTTCAGATCAACGAAACTGAAGTCCAGACCCGCTGATCTCCTGCGAACTTTCTCGAACAGGCGATAGCTACCGCCATAGAGATCATCCATGGCAATCACGTGGCTACCGGAGTCAAGCAGATCCAACACTGTCGCAGCCGCGGCCAAACCGGAAGCGAACGCGAAGCCCGCGATACCGCCTTCCAGATCGGCAATGCAGCGCTCGTACGCCATGCGCGTGGGATTCTGTGTACGTGAGTACTCATAACCCTTGTGCTTGCCCGGGCTTTCCTGCACGTAAGTGGAGGTAGCGTAGATCGGCGTCATGATGGCGCCGGTGCTGGGATCGGGGTGCTGGCCGGCGTGTATGGCGCGAGTGCCTAGACCGAGTACCTCGGGCTTGCTGCGGTTTTTCAAGGTTTTCATAACATCCCGAACAAATCGGTGCCGACAAAGCCGACATCTTATCGCGCGGAGCCATCCTTTACTGAACGACTATGGCGGTATTTGTTCATGTATCTGGTATGAGCCTGGATGCCCGCGATCGGCCGAGCGGCGCTCGTGCCCACCCCATCCACCACAGCTTGCACATCTCGCCTGGAAACGCGATCTTTAGCGCCCTGCGCGCAAGGCGTGCCACGTCCCCGGCATTGGTCGGCACCGCCGTTGGAACAGCGAGAAACTATTAGATGACCAACATTCCGAGCAATTACCCGCCCCGCGACGTATTTGAGGGTGTGGTAGACGGATTAACCGGCAACGTATTGAGGGGTTGGGCGCGCAGGCTCGATGTGGATTCATCCGCGTTAGATGTCGAGGTAAACCTTGACGGCGTTCGACTCGGTATCGGTGCAGCCACCATGTTTCGCGCCGACCTAGCCGCTGCAGGCAAAGGCGATGGGCACTGCGCTTTTGCCATCACGCTCGATCCGATGCCGAAGGCCGGCACCACTGTCCAGGTCATGGCTGTAGGAAGTGACAGCGCGCAGCCTCTCATCGGCAGCCCATTCACCATCCCAGAACATGATTTGCCCCATGTCAGCAGCCGCCACGCTGACATCCTGCCGTTACCGATTGGCCTCACTCGGTTGCAGGGCTCACTGGATCAATGCGGGCCGGACCGCATACATGGGTGGGCGCGTTGGCTGGATGGGACAAATGTTTCGCCTATCCTTTCGCTTTATGAGGGTGATCGCGAGTGGCTGCGCTTCGATGCCAATCAATGGCGTCCCGATATTGCCGAAATGCACCAGGGCGACGGCTGTTGCGGCTTCGACGTGCTGCTGCCCGAAGGGCTTCGTGATGATCGCTTGCACATGCTGGAATTGCGCATAACGGAAGCGGATAAAACCCTGCTGAAAGCGCCTTTTTATGCGCGCATACCGTCCGCCTTGGCCAATCGCACACCAGGCGCATCGCATGCGCCTGCTCCGCTTCGGCGTGATGAGGTAAGTGATCGCGTCACACTTTCGGTGGTCGTGAATTTCTACAACATGCGGCGAGAAGCCGAACGCACGCTGGCATCGCTCAGCAGCAGCTATCAAACCGGTGGCGAGGCTCTCAATTACGAGGTTCTGTGCGTCGACAACGGTTCCAACCCGCCACTGGATGCAGCGTGGGTCGAAAGCTTTGGTCCGCAGTTCCGATTGATTCGTCCCAGTCGCCAGCTGTCGTCGCCGTGCGCCGCGCTAAACGAAGCCGCCTTGATGGCCCGGGGCAAGTATCTGGCGATACTGATCGATGGTGCGCACGTGGTGACCCCCGGCGTTTTTCGTGAGGCGCTGCAGGCCTGGCGGGAGCACCCCGACGCGGTCGTCGCCCTGCGCCAGTGGTTTATCGGCGGCGATCAGCGCTGGCTTACCCTGGTCGGTTACACCCGTGAACAGGAGGACCAGCTATTTGAGCGTATTCGCTGGCCGCTCAACGGCTACGATCTGTTCCGCATCGGCTCACCCATGAGCGACAACCCCGAGCACTGGTTCGACGGCATCACCGAGACAAATTGTTTGATGCTGCCCACGGCGCTCTACGATCGCATTGGCGGTTTCGACGAAGGATTCGATCAGGCCGGCGGCGGGTTTGCCAACCTCGATCTCTGGCGCCGAGCCAGCGCGTCGGCAGCAGCGCCGCTGGTGGCGCTGGTCGGCGAGGCCAGCTTTCACCAGTTTCATGGCGGCACCACGACCAACGTCGATGACCTCGAAAAAGACCTTCGCGTGCGCTCATACGCGAACGCTTATCGCACTCTGCGCGGCGGGGACTTTGTGAGGGTGGAGCGCGGTAGTCTCACGTTCCGCGGCCACATGTCTTCGGAATTCGCCACCGGCGTGCGCCAGCGCACGCTGATGCCGATGCATCTTGGCGTGACCGATCAGATCAGGCCCGGCAGGCTATCTGCGCAATTCGATGATGGCGCACAGTCGCATCTGATGGGCGTTTACGCCGAATGCGACCTGAAGCATGACGTACGCTGGCTCGGCCTGCCGACGGGGGTAGCGCCGGCAGATCTGATCAGCATCCAGGAAATCATCCACCAGATTCGTCCCGATGCGATTGTCGTCGTAGGCGCCGAGGACGGGCTGGTCCGCTTCCTCGACAGCACGCTGCAAGGCGCGGACATAGCGGGCGCGCGCATCCTGCATATGAGTGGCTCAACAGCAAACGTGAATCACTCATCGCGAGTAACTTCCCTGCATGCGCTGCCGGACGATCCTGCCACTGCCGTTTACGCGCGTGATTGGGCAGGCGGTGCCGAAGCAGTCATGGTTCTTTTCGCGGTCGACAGTACCGATAACTTTTCGGTGACCACGCTGCAGAGCTGGGGTGAGCTCGTTTCGCATCGCTCCTTCCTCATCTGCCTTGGCACTGTGTTTGGGCAGCCCTGGCTGGGATATTCGCGGCGCCAATATTTCAGGACCATTCGCGAGTTTGCCACTGGCCATTGCCCTTTCGTCGTCGATCGCAGTTGGACCCGGCAGTTGATCAGTACCTGCCCCTATGGCTATCTGCGCAAGGTCGGGGGCAAGATCACCGCAGCTCAGTACGACATTTCGCTGGACGATATCGCACCGGATCAGCCGGCGCTTCTGGAGAATTTGCAATGAACCGCTTCTGGCCTCGCTATATCAGTCCACTGTTCGAAACGGTGCAACCGAAAAAGATCATGGAAATTGGCGCCGAATTCGGCTGGAACACGCGCCACATTCTGAGTTACTGCCGCGCCCATGGCGCCCATGCCGACATCATCGACCCAGCTCCGCTGCCCAGCCTGCTGGAGGAACTGGCGCAGTTTGGTCCGAACGAATACCGCTTCCTGGCACTCAAAAGCCTTGCGGCAATTCCACAGCTGGACGCGCCCGATATCGCGCTGATTGATGGCGATCACAATTGGGCGACGGTTTTTCGCGAACTCAACCTGCTGCATGCACGCGCCGAACAGACCGGTCAGGCGCCGCCGATCGTGCTTGCGCACGATGCAGCATGGCCATACGCGCGGCGCGACATGTATTACAGCCCGGATGACCTCGATGGCTGGCAGCGGCACCCTTACAGCTACAAGGGTATGGTGCCCGGCCAGTCCGAGCTGGACGAGCGCGGTGTCAACGGCTGGCTGGCAAACGCCACGCACGAAGGCGGGCCGCGCAATGGCGTACTCACGGCCCTTGAAGACTATATCGCCAGCGCCGGCATCGAATTTACCTTCCGCAAGCTGCCTTTCTTCAATGGACTAGGCATTCTGGTGCCCGCTGCGCGAATGACGCCGGCCTTGCAAACGCTGATAGACGGCTTCTTCAGTGCCGAAAGCATGCTCGCTGCCTGCGAGGCGCTGGAAGCCGACGGCATGCAGCTGCGCGCCATGCTCAACCAGACCGAAACCTGCCTGGGTCGACGCACCGAAGCATTGCAGCGCGCGCGCACCATTATTGAGGCACAGCGCCAGAAGATTGCGGAACTCGAGCGAGGGACTACCAGGGAGCATGAAGCGCGCGATACCGCCTAGCCCGGCCAACGAAATCCCGTCTGACGGGTTCCTAGAGCTTCAGCGGCACCTGTGCGGCTGGATACGCCGATGGCGCGAAGAACCACGATTCGATCGCGTAACGGTCTTTGGCTATCGCCGCGGGGACGCCGGTGCGATGCAGGAAGAAATGATCGAATAACAGGGCGTCGCCCGGTGCAAAAACCGGGCTCGCCGTGGTCATGCCGGCGGCCGCCTCAGTGACCATACCCGCCCCCACAGACCAGTCAAAGTAGGCACCATGACTGCCGGTGGGCAGCACCTGAGTCAAACGTCGCGGCAGAAACTCCAGCCCAGAGGCGTCCTCGCCACAATGAGAAAGCCCAAGCCAGACGTTCACGCTGCGGATATCGGCACCCATGAATGCACCGTCCTGGTGCCAATCGGCGTGACGGATCGAGCCTGGCACGCAGCGCAAGGTGGTCTTGCCCACCGAGAGCATGGGCTGCTCGCCAAAATAGTCCGCGATCATGCGGGTGATACCGCTCGATTCGAATAACTCAGTCAACTGATAGAGCATGCGCGGCGAATCAGCCAGCCAGACACCGCCGCCCCCCTCCTCAATCCAGGGCCGCGCCTGTGCCAGCTCGCAGCCCTCGTGCAGCGGCAACCTGGCATACCATGAGCTGTCGAATGCGCCCTGGCCACGCGCATGCCATGCCGCACAGGCGTCCAGTGCCTGCCTGACACCTTCGGCCAACTGAGAAGCCACATCAACTGAAAACAATCCGCGCACCAAAAGCGCCCCGTGATGACGGATACCCGCCGCCAGCGTCTGCGCATTGAGCCTGCTGGCCGGTATTTCAGGAACCCCGACGACATCGGCAAACACGTCAGGCGGAGAAATTAGCCAGGGGTCAGCAACTGAAGCGCAAGGCGGCTTCGCGAGGTATGCCTGATATCGGCATAGTGCCAGCAGTAATTCGATATCCTCATCGGGCTCGCGGCGGCGGCAGGTTGTCAGCCATTGGATCGCATCGTCGTAGCGATGACGCTCCATCAAATCCCGTGCGCGGCCCAAGCTCTCGTTGGACAGTTCATTGCAAGCCATCATGCGTTTCCATCCGATGCACTTCGGTCACGGCGCCGGTCGATTGATCCAGCCGCCGCTCATCGCACAGGGTATCAATGATGGCCCGCCCATCCTGCAAAAAATCATCGCACACGATCTCCTGAGGCTCGACCGCCGCCACATCTACTACGTGGCGCAAGAACAGGGACATCACACGGCGTACGCCGTCTTCAAGAATCGAACGACGGTCATCGGCAAGGTATTCGCGACCGGCCGCGCTGACGATTTCATAGGCAGGAAAGTAATAGACATCCGGCAGGCCACTCACCTGTTCCGCCGCCACGCGAAGCACCGCTTTGGAATAAGTCGTCGCCATCAGCACATGCTGCCTGGACGCCGTTGCGGCCATAGATACCGGTGATACGGTAAGGATCACCTTCATGCGGGGATTGATTTCGCGAACCTCCTCAATGAAGGCTCGCAAGTCGGCAACCACTTCATCCACCGTGAAATTCAGCAGCATATGCCGCTCGGCATCAAACCGTCCTGCCGCCACTCCGGGGCAAAGCGGATACACGGCACCATCCGCGCGCGCGGCCCAGCATTCGGTAAGACCCAGCGTAAAAACAAACACATCCATCTCGCTGAAGGCACGACGTACCGCCGCAAAATGCTGCTGACGATCGGCATGGTACTCGCGTGTTGAGCTGAAACCATCGGGCTGGATGGTGGGTCGAAATGGGTCGAACCAGCGCCCGCCCTCGCCCTCCCAAACATCCTCAGCGGGAACGAATGCGGCCGTTGCTCGCCGCCATAACTGCAACAGCTGGCGAGCCGTGTAGATGTTGCCGTAGCGTGCGGAGTAGACCCCATACCCGAAGGCTTCGGCCAGCGCTGCCGACAGCAGTGGATGGGCCGGCTCGGTTTCGAAACACGCCAAGCCTAGCCCACGCAGGTGGCGCGCCACGTGCTGGGCGAAACAGCTGCCGGCCGTCACCACTCGACTATTCGGCTCGATCCGGAAGGGAGGCTCAGGGACGGGATCGACGTCTGCGCTGGCACGACCAGCCATGGCGCGGCTCCATCGTTGCCGATCGTCGATGTCTACATAAGGATGCCTCATACAAGACGCCTCATCTGCTCCAGCACCCTTTCACCGTAGCTCACATTGGCATGGGCGCCATCACCATAATACGTCTCAAGCATGAAGCCGTTTTTATCGATCGTTTCAGGCGGGCACGGAACAAACCGTGCTCCGGCCTCACGACACCATTCACCGACGATCTGCGAATGCAGACGCCAGAGTTTGTAGCGCAGGGCGGCCGGCGAGATCTCCCGGCGCATGTCCGGATACATGCCCCACGGCACGTCTGCGTGCATGCGCTCGGCATCGGCGACGGTCGTGACCGGATCGAACTCGCCCGCCAGCACCAAGGTGGGGACGACGATCCGACAGAGGTCGCCGTGCAGGTCGGAGCAGGCCAGCGCCTCGCAGCAGGCGGCGTAGCCTTCGGGCGCGATGCCTGCGAGGGTCTCTTGAGCGCGGGTGACGACCGCCGGGGCGTCGCGCACGAAGCCCTCGGTGAACCAACGCCCC
>CBAAAD010000101.1:0-8278 GCA_964658785.1 uncultured Methylobacterium sp. | reverse complement strand
GGGCGGGCCTGCACGATGTACAGCTTGCCGGTGTTGCCGTCCTTCGCCCACTCGATATCCATCGGGCGGCCGTAGTGCTTTTCGATGATCAGCGACTGGCGCGCGAGTTCCTCGACGTCGCTATCGGCGATGCAGAACTTGCTGCGCATGTCGGCTGGCGTGTCCTCGGTTCGCACGCGCTCGCCGGCCGCGCTGGAATAGACCATGCGCAGCGCCTTGGAGCCGAGATTGCGGCGCAGCACCGCCGGCTTGCCGGCGTTCAAGGTCGGCTTGAAGACGTAGAACTCGTCGGGATTGACCGCGCCCTGCACAACCATTTCGCCCAGGCCGTACGAGCCGGTGATAAACACCACGTCGCGAAAACCCGACTCGGTGTCCAGCGTAAACAGCACGCCCGACGCACCGACATCCGAGCGCACCATCAGCTGCACGCCGGCCGACAGAAACACGTCGTCGTGCTTGAAGCCC
Source organism: uncultured Methylobacterium sp. (assembly GCA_964658785.1). Classification (GTDB taxonomy): domain Bacteria; phylum Pseudomonadota; class Gammaproteobacteria; order Xanthomonadales; family Rhodanobacteraceae; genus Rhodanobacter. Next base: position 7,810 of record CBAAAD010000101.1, on the reverse strand, counting down.
TGATGCACGCGATAGGAGATCGCGCGGTCGTTGTAGAGCGAAGCGAAGACTTCCTTCACCTTGTGCAGCACGTCGTCGATGCCGACCACGTTGAGAAAGGTTTCCTGCTGGCCGGCGAACGAGGCGTCCGGCAGATCTTCGGCGGTGGCGGAGGAGCGCACCGCCACCGCGATATCGTCGCTGCCGGCGTCCTTGCACAGCTTGATATATGCGTCGCGAATGGCCTGCTCGAGTTCCGCGGGCAGCGCCGTGTCGACGATCCAGCTGCGGATTTCCTTGCCGGCGGCCACCAGCGTGTCTACATGGTCGACGTCCAGGCCCTCCAGACGCTGCTGGATGCGTTTGGCCAGCCCGCTCTTTTCCAGATACTGCTGAAAGGCGTCGGCCGTTGTGGCAAAACCACCCGGAACCGAAACACCGAGCTTGGCGAGGTTGCCGATCATTTCGCCGAGGGATGCGTTCTTGCCGCCGACCTTGCCCAGGTCGGTCATACGCAGTTGGTCAAGCCATAGCACCAGATCGTTCAAGGGTGTCTCCTCAAGAGCGCGGTAAAAAAGTGGGATTGGTGCAGGATGCAGTGCCAAAGCGGGCTGCAAAGAACTGGTATTGTCCGCTGCCGATGATGCGCAGCACAAGAAGACCATTCCGTTGACGGGCCACTCCAACTGCATACCAGTCAGCAAACAGTCAATCGGCGACAGCCTTTGGTGCTTGCGCTAAGGTGCGAGCAGGCTCATCAAATCGATCAGGCGTGGCCATGCAGCGAACCGTTTTCTTCATCTCCGACTCTACTGGTATCACCGCAGAGACGATCGGCAACAGCATCCTGGCGCAATTCGAGGGCGTGCAGTTCGACAAGCATCGTCTCGCGTTTATTGACGATGCGCGCAAGGCCGAAGCGGCTTCGCTGCGCATCAAGACCCATTACGCGCAGACCGGCGAGCGGCCGATCGTAGTGAACACGATGGCCGATCGCGCGCTGTGCGACATCGTCGCGGGCAGTGGGGCGCTGATGCTCGACGTCTTCGCGCCGTTCATCGGCCCGCTGGAAGAGGAGCTGGGTGCGAAACGATCGGGTGCGGTGAATCGTGCGCACGGCATGGTCGACTTCGAAAAGTACGAGGCGCGCATCAACGCAACCAACTACGCGCTGACTCACGACGACGGCAGGGATTTTGACTACAGCAAGGCGGATTTGATTCTGGTGGGCGTGTCGCGCTCCGGCAAAACGCCGACCTGTCTCTACATGGCCTTGCATTACGGCGTCAGCGCCGCCAACTATCCGCTCACCGACGACGATCTGGACAAGCTCGAGCTGCCGCATCGTCTCGTGCCGCACAAGAACAAACTGTTCGGCCTCACCATCGATCCACAGCGACTGGCGCAGATTCGCGAGCAGCGTCTTGCCGGCAGCCAGTACGCCACGCTCAAACAGTGTCGCTGGGAGCTGGAGCAGGCTGACAAACTGATGCGACATGCCGGCATTTCCAGCCTCAACACGACGCATGTGTCGATCGAGGAAATCGCCAGCAAAATCTTTTCCCGCTTCGGCATCGAGCGGACCATGTTCTGACCAGGCCGCATGGATCTGCAGCCGCCAAGGAGTCTCCGACACCGATGATTGCTTCACCCCGCCGACCCAATCTGCTGCCCGGGCGCTTCGAGTTCCTGATGGGGCTGTATGCGGAAAATTACCATCGGCTGGCGCGGCTGTTCGGGCCGCAGGATCTGAGCCCCGGCCACTACGTTTCGAATGTGGACGACCATCTGGACGTGCATCTGCATCTGCAGGAGGTACATCCGTACACGATGGAGCTGGAGCTCACTTACGATTTTGTCGACGCGCATACGGGCCAGCGCTCACCGTCGGCGCAGCTGCGCATGTATACCGATGCACATGTGGCCGAGGCGCTGCATTGCCATCCCGGGCGGCATCTGTGGCAGGTGCTGGGTCCGTTTCCCGCGGCCACCACGGTGTTTCAGCATCGTCTGCGGATGAACAGCTTTCTGTCGCGCTGGCTGGAGTATCTGGGCGAGCAGGGGCATTCGGTGGGGACGCTGGTGCGGCAGGGGCCGGACGTCCTTGAAGAAGAAAAGTCGAGCTGACGTCGAGCTGACATGGGAGAGTCCAAATCGCACCCAACAAAAAACCCGCACTAGGCGGGCTTTGTGTTGGTGGCGGAGCGGACGGGACTCGAACCCGCGACCTCCGGCGTGACAGGCCAGCATTCTAACCAACTGAACTACCGCTCCCCAGTTTCCAACAGCTACTTTCCATCAACAACATTTGCGACGTCTTCCAGCACTTGCGAGTCAACTTGGCGTCCCCACGGGGATTCGAACCCCGGTCGCCACCGTGAAAGGGTGATGTCCTAGGCCTCTAGACGATGGGGACAATTCAAGTTGGTGGAGCCAGGCGGGATCGAACCGCCGACCTCCTGCATGCCATGCAGGCGCTCTCCCAGCTGAGCTATGGCCCCGCTGCTGGAAGCCCGGAAGAATAGGTCCGAGTCACATATCCGTCAAGACTTTTTTGCGTCTGGCGACGAAGAAATGCAAATCGGCCGAGCGGCGTGGTGATCCATCGGCGCCGTCGTCGGAGCTTGGGAGTAAGACCCGGGCACGAGCTTCGTTTAAGCTGCCAGTGACTTTGGATGTTGCGGACGAGGCATGCACGAAATCGGTTTTATTCGCGACCTTGCCATGGTGATGCTCGTGGCGGGCGCCACGACGATTCTTTTTCAGCGGCTGCGGCAACCCGTCCTGCTGGGCTACATCCTGGCCGGCGTGCTGATCGGTCCGCACACGCCGGGCATGCTGGTCGCCGATCCGCAGGCGATCGATGACATCTCCAATCTCGGCGTCGTGCTGCTGATGTTTACGCTGGGACTGGAGTTCAGCGTGCGCAAGCTGCGCGAGGTCGGCATCAGCGTGCTCGCCGTGGCGGTGGCGGAGGTCGGTCTGATGATGTGGATCGGTGTCGGCCTGGGCGGCCTGTTCGGCTGGAAAGGTATGGACGCGCTGTTTCTCGGCGCGATCATTGCGCTGTCGTCAACCATGGTGGCCACGCGCACCTTGTCCGAGAGCGGCCAGCGGCACAAGCCGTTTGCCCGGCTGGTGGTCGGGCTGCTGGTCGCCGAGGACCTGCTCACCATCGTGATGCTGACCTTGCTCACTGCCGTCGCCATCGGCGGTTCGGTCAAGGCGGAGACGGCATTCACGCTGATCGGTCATCTGGGGCTTTTCGTGGTGGTCGGCATGATTCTCGGCCTGCTGCTGCTGCCGCGGCTGGTGGATTACGTGGCCGGTTTCGGTCGAGACGAAACGCTGCTGGTCAGCGTGCTTGGCATCTGTTTTGGCGCGAGTCTGCTGGCGGTGTGGATGGGTTTCAGCGTAGCGCTGGGCGCTTTTCTCGCCGGCGCGGTGGTGGCCGAGTCGCAGAGCGTCAACCGGGTGGCGCGGCTGATCGAGCCGCTGCGCGACATGTTCGCCGCGCTGTTTTTCGTGGCGATCGGGCTGAAGATCGACCCGGCAATGCTGGTGCAGTACGCGCTGCCCGCACTGTTGATCGCGGTGGTCGTCATCGTCGGCAAGACGCTGGCCTGCAGCCTCGGCATCTTTATCGTTGGCCACGATGCGCGCACCTCGCTGCGATCGGGCCTTGGCATGGCGCAGATCGGCGAGTTTTCCTTCGTGATCGCCACGCTGGGTTTGTCGCTGCATGTCATCAGCGATTTCATCTATCCCATCGCAGTTGCTGTTTCCGTGGTCTGCATGGCCGCGTCGCCATATCTGGCGCGCTCGGCCGATGGCCTGGCCAACGGCCTGCGCGCAGCCACGCCGCGTTCGGTGCGATTGCTGGCTAGCAGCTACAGCGGCTGGCTGGAAAATCTGAAACCGGTCAACGAGAACGCGGCGATTGCGGCGATCTTTCGCCGGCTGCTCTGGCATATCGCAGTAAACGTGCTGCTGGTGGTGACGCTGTTCATCGTCGGCGCTTACGTCAATGCGCATAACTGGGACTGGTTCACCTGGTTTGGCATCGGGCGCGACCTTCGGCACACGGTGATCTGGGCATGTGCGCTGTTCCTGTCGCTGCCGATGCTGATTGCGGTTTATCGCAAGGCCGAAGCGCTGGGCATGGTGCTGGCCGAGCTGGGCATACGTGAGCGCTTTACCGGTTCATACACGCAGGCGATTCGCGCGGTGCTTGCGCGGGTTATTCCACTGGCAACGCTGTTTGCGCTGGCGCTGTTGGTCGGTGCACTGGGATCGGCCATTCTGCCGCCGCGAGGCGTCGCGCTGTCGCTGATCCTGGTCGGACTGATCCTCGCGATCGTGCTGTGGCGGGGAATGATCAAGATGCATGCGCGACTCCAGGCGGCGCTGAAAGAGACCCTGGAAAAGCCTGCGCCGCCATGATGTCAAACCCGCGTGACCAAGCTGCCATGCGGTCCGGCGCGCATGGAATGAACCTTTATGCCGACTGACGGTCGGTAGATGGCGACGTTGCCAAGATTGGACTAGCGCCTCACAATGTGTGGCCTGCCTCCATTGGGGGGGCCCGGTTGGCAATGCCGGCAAAACCAAACACGAGGGAGTTACGAATGAAGCAATTTCTGCGTCCCACGCTGACAGCAGCCGCGATGGCTGTTGCGCTGGGCATGACTGCGAGCGTGTACGCCCAGGCTGCCAAACCCGGCGCCGCCGCCACGGGCACGGTCGACAAGGCAAAAGCCAGCTATGTTGTGGGTTGGGAGATCGCTTCCCAGGTTCCACCGATCATGCGCGACGAGCTCGACGCGGCAGCTGTGGGCCGTGCCGTACAGGCCGCTCTGTCCGGCGGCAAGCCGACCATGACCGACGCCGAAGCCAAGCAGGTGCATGATGCGTTCATGGCCAAGATTCAGGCCAAGTACCAGGCCGAGATGGTTCGCGTCGGTGCCAAGAACAAGGCTGAAGGCGATGCCTTCCTGGCCAAGAACAAGACCGCCGCTGGCGTGAAAACCACCGCGTCGGGTCTGCAGTACCAGGTGATCAGCCAGGGCACGGGCGCACGCCCGGGTCCGAATGACACGGTGCAGATCGACTACACCGGTACGTTCGTCAACGGTCAGGTGTTTGACTCCTCGTCCACGCACAAGCCGCCGGGCCCGGCTTCAATCCCACTCGCTGGCGTGATCCCCGGCTTCCGCGAAGGTCTGCAGCTGATGCAGGTTGGCGGTCACTACAAGCTGTTCATTCCTTCGTCGCTGGCTTACGGCGCCGAGCCGCAGCCGCCGATGCCGCCGAACGCCACGCTGATTTTTGACGTGACCCTGGTCAAGACCGGTCCGACGCCGGCCGGTGCTGCTCCGGGCGGTGCACCTCCTCCGGGTGGTCCCGGCGGTCAGTAAACGGCAAGCTCGGGGTTGAACCGACTCGAGATGACAAAGGGCGCGAAGCAATTCGCGCCCTTTGCTTTTGGTCAGCGGCTGGTTTTGGTCAACGGCAATTCGATGGGAAATTCCGCGGCCGGTTAGAATGTGGCTCGGATAGTTCACGGAAATCGTCCCAGCAATGAAGATCACGATATTTGGCACAGGCTACGTGGGGCTTGTCACCGGTGCATGTCTTGCCGAGATGGGCAATCACGTTGTCTGTGTGGACATCGATACAGCCAAGGTCGAACGTCTCAGGCGCGGCGAAATTCCGATCTACGAGCCCGGCCTGGAAGCTATCGTCAAGCGTAACCACGCCAGCGGCCAGCTCGATTTCACCACCGAAGCGGCAGCGGCCATTGCCCATGGCGAAATTATTTTCATCGCCGTGGGAACGCCGCCCGACGAAGATGGCAGCGCCGATCTCACCTACGTGCTGGAAGTGGCCAGATCAATCGGCAGTCATATCGATCGCCGTGTGGTGGTGGTCAACAAGTCGACCGTGCCGGTGGGTACCGCCGATCGCGTGCGTAGCGCCGTGAGTGCCGAGCTGAGCCGGCGCGGGGTCAGCGTCGAATTCGATGTGGTGTCCAATCCGGAATTTCTGAAAGAAGGCGCGGCCGTCGAGGATTGCCTGCGGCCGGATCGCATCATCGTGGGCGCGTCCAGTGAGCGGGCGGTAGCGGTGTTGCGCAAACTCTATGCGCCATTCAATCGCAATCACGACCGCATGGTGGTGATGGACGAGCGCTCCGCCGAGCTGACCAAGTATGCCGCCAACGCCATGCTGGCGACCAAGATCAGTTTCATGAATGAAATTGCCAATATCGCCGAGCGCGTCGGCGCCGATGTGGAGCTGGTGCGTCAGGGCATCGGTTCGGATCCGCGCATCGGCTACCACTTCATTTACCCCGGCGCGGGTTACGGCGGCTCGTGTTTTCCCAAGGACGTGCAGGCGCTTGAGCGCACCGCTCGCAGCCATGGTTACAGCGCGCAGCTGCTGACGGCCGTGGAAGCAGTCAACCGGCAACAGAAGGACAAGCTGTTCGAGCTGATTACGCGGCATCTCGGCGCCGACCTCAGTGGCCGAACCATCGCGCTATGGGGCCTGGCGTTCAAGCCGAATACCGACGATATGCGCGAAGCGCCCAGCCGGCATCTGATGGAAGCGCTATGGCGGGCAGGCGCCAAGGTGCGCGCCTTTGATCCGCAGGCAAGCGAGGAGACGCACCGCCTCTACGGTGATCGTGCGGACCTGGTGCTGTGCAAGGCCGCTTACGATGCTCTGCAAGGTGCGGACGTGCTGGCCGTGGTCACCGAGTGGAAAGCGTTCCGCAGTCCGGACTTTCAGCGCATCGCTCATATGCTTGGCGAGCGGGCGGTATTCGACGGCCGCAACCTTTATGATCCCGCCGCGGTGGAGGAGGCCGGTCTGGCCTATTACGGCATTGGCCGCGGTCGCAGTCTGCAGTTCAATGCACGAGAGTTACGCGGATGAATTCACCTATCGATACGCTCGAACAGCGCCTGACCGACATGGAGATCAAGCTGACCTTTATCGATGATACGGTGCAGGCCCTGGCATCGGCAGACGCCGATCAGTCCGTGCGCATTGCCTCACTGGAGCGCGCGCTGCGCGATTTGCGTGGCGAGCTTTCGTCGATGCGCATCGGCAACTCGGACGACCCGCACAGCGAACCGCCCCCGCCGCACTACTGACCTGCCAAAGAATCATCAGATCCCCGTCAGCCCATCATCATTTTCTAATCATCGCCCCCGATCACGGATAGCCAGCATGGCCGATTCTCTCCGCGACCTGCTGCTGAAGAGCGGCATCGTCAAACAGTTGCACGACAGCAAGCCCAAGCCACCGCCGCCAAGCGCCCGGCCGGCGCATAAAGGCGCCAAGCCGCCGAATGCGGGTGGTAAACCGCATCCATCCAACAATAAAAATACCGCACGACCGCCGCGCAAGGATCAAAGCGAAATCGATCTGGCCAAGGCGTATGCGATCCGCGCACAAACCGAGGCCAGCGAGCGCAAGCGCATCGAGCAGGAGGCGGCCGAGCAGGCGCGACTCAAGCGCGAGCGCAAGGTGAAGATTCAGCAGCTGCTCGAAGGCAATGCGCTCAACAAGCCGGACGCCGATCAGCCGCGCAACTTCGAGTACGGCGGCAAGATCCGGCGCGTGCATGTCGACGAGGCGCAGTTGGTGGCACTCAATGCCGGAGAACTCGGTGTGGTGCAGCAGGCGGGCCGCTATTTTCTGGTCACACGCGACATCGCCGAACAGGTGCGAGCCATCGACGCGCAGCAGCTGGCCTTGCTGGTTGAACCGGGAAGCACCGGCGGGATTGGCGACGACGGCGTGCCTGATGATCTGATGTGGT
>CBAAAD010000100.1:4852-8327 GCA_964658785.1 uncultured Methylobacterium sp. | reverse complement strand
GCCCAGCCGCCGGACGAGTGGCCGGTAAGAAGACGTCCGGAGGCTTTTGCGTCCATGCGGTAATGCGATTCAAGCGCGGGAATCAGCTCGCTCGTAAGCGCCTTGCCCCAGGGTCCGTTGTTGACCGAATCGGCAAATTCATGCGTGCCGGTGGGGCCTGACTCATCCAGAAACACCCAGATCATTGGCGGCATCTCGCCTTTGCTCATGGCCAGATGCACGCCGACAACGGTATTGATCAGCCGCTCCTCGTTGCCACCGAAACCGTGGGTGTAATACACCGTGGGAAAGTGCGTGGCGCCGCTGGTTTCATAACCCGGCGGCGTCAGCACCCACCCGCGCATGTGGATCGGCCGGCCCCAGAACGCGGACAGCACCGGGCTCACCCTGTCGATCGGCTTGGTATGCGCGCGTGCGTCCGGCGCCGCCGCCCGCAGGTCCGGCGCCGATGTCATCTGCCACGGATACGGCTCGGACTGCACCTGCACCAACCTGAGCGTCGAGGGCGTAATGGCGGGCAGATGCACGCTGATGACGGGACTGACCAGATCGCCGGCGCTGCGTCCGCTGTAGTTGTAGTTGTGATCCAGATCGAGCACGGCCTGCAGCAGGTACTCGCCCGGCGGCAGGCTTGAGAAACTCCGCGGAAACGCCTGATTGTCCGTATCGATGGTGACGCTCTGGCGCGGCGCCAGCCGGCTTACTTCGCGCGAGGCCACCGCCGTGCGCATGGGGTACAGCGGATCGGCATCGACGCTTTCGACCCTGCCGTTCCTGGCCGCCTTGCGCGCCGCCGAGGCCTCGGTGGCGAACAGCAACAGCCTGCCCGATACCGGCTGCGTCGCGGCTCCATCCAGTTCCACCTTGAAGATCGGCGGCGTCACCCCGGCGTGCCAGCGCAGCGTCAAAGCCGATGCGAGCAGGGCCAGCGCAACCACCAGAGACAACGTCAGAGCGATCCATACCGACTTGCGCATGCCAAAGCTTTTCCAGTGAATCCAATCTACCCAACGCGGCACGGCGCACTTCGGGATACGAGCATCAGAATAGCGGGCGCAAAGTCATCTTCGCGTCAGCAGGGCAAGCCAGTCGTCGAATGATCTTGCCGTCCTTTCAGTGAGCCGGCGGCTTCAGCGGCGAATTCGGCCGCGCCTGCGCATACATTTCCCAGCTGATCTGCTTCAGCAGGCCTTGTCGATCCTTGCCCTGCACGTAGAGATCAAAGTGCGTGCGGTTGGGCACAAACGTAAAGCTCGATTTGGCGTGCAGCCCATCCAGCGTCGCCTGCAGCTTGTGCGCAGCGCCGTCAAGGTAGAACGTATCCGCCGTACCCACAATCAGATGGATCTTGCCATCCAGATCGGGTTTCAGCTGCGGCCAGTTGTGCTGCAGCCGCCAGCTGATGTCGTAGTGATCGCGCCAGTAGTCGACGACGGCCGGATCGATATCGCCGGTGTCGCGATCGAACATCGGCAGCGGCAGGCCGTTCTTGCCGCGCGGCGAAAACACCCACTCAAACGACCCGAGCTGGCCGCCGTAAGTGCCCAGCACGCGCTCAAGCTTGGCGAACTGTTCGAACGTGCCCAGCACCTTGCCGTGATCGCGCACCAGCGGATACGCCGAGCCGTCCGGCTTGCGATAGGCGTTGGCATGCGGCGCGTACAGATCGATGCCGGTGAAATCGTGGAAATCGCTCGGGTCGGGCGATGTCGACCAGGTGCCGCCGAAAATTTTCGGGTAGCGCGTCTGCAGCCACAGCGTCGCCCAGCCGCCGGAGGAATGGCCGTTGAGGAAGCGCCCGCTCGGCTTGGCATCCATCCGATATTGGGTTTCCAGCTGCGGAATCAGCTCGGTCGTCAGCGCCTGTCCCCACGGCCCGTTGTTGACCGAGTCGGCAAACTCGTGCGTGCCGGTGGGGCTAGATTCGTCGAGAAACACCCAGATCATTGGCGGCATCTCGCCCTGCTTCATCGCCGCATACACGGTCGCCAGCGGACCGGTAACACGATCGTTGTTGCCGCCAAAGCCCTGCGTGTAATACACCGTGGGATAGCGCTTGCCCGCCTTCGTGTCATACCCCGGCGGCGTCAGCACCTGGCCGTGCATCGTGATGGGACGACCCCAGAAGGCGCTCAGCGACGGGCTCACAAACTGGATCGGCGTCGCGTGCTGCCTCGCCTCAGGCAGCAGCGCGCGGATCGCCGCCGGCGTGGATGCCGACAGCGTCCAGGGATCGCGCGCCGGCAGCGCCTTGGTCAGCGCCAGCGTCGGGATGTCGGCAACCGGCAGATGCAGCTTCACCACATTGCTTACCAGATCGCCCGCGCCGCGCCCGAGGTAGTTGTAGCTGTGGTCGGTATCGAGCACAGCCTGCACGTAGTAGTCGCCCGGCGGCAGCTGGGAGAATCCCGCGGGAAAGGCCAGCTGATCGGCGTCGATATCGTTGATCTGACCCGGCACCCAGCGGCTGATTTCGCGCGCAGCCACCGAGGTCTGCGTGGCGCTGAAGGGGTTGGCGTCCACGTCATCGACTGTGCTGCTCTTGCCGTCGGATGCGGTCTTTGCGTCGGCCTCGGCCGCCTTGGCCTCGACGGCGAACAGCAGCAGTCGGCCGGAGGTCGGCGTGGCCGACGCCGAGCTGTCCAGCTGCACGTGAAAAAAGCGGTGCGCAGGGAGCGCGTCCGCCTGCGCGCCGGCCGCACCGACAACAAACGCGGACAGCAACAGAAGGACAGCGGCGTGGCGATAACGCATGGGGTATCTCCGAAAAAGAAGGACAGATAAGCGGAACTTCACTCGCCAATGCAGCATGGCGCTCAGCGTTTCACTCAGGCCTGCTTCACTCACTCGCCGTATCCGACGAGTCCGGCTTCACCGGCGCCAGCCGCAGATCCTGGAAGTCGAAACTGAAATCGGTCAGCGGCGAGATCGGCTCCATCCGCGCCTCTCGGATATGGCCGTCCATATCGAGGTTGAAGCTGATGAAGGCATCGGCATTCAGGTCGCGATCGTCCCAGCGCACGGTGAAGCTGTCGTGCTGCCACGGCGACAGGGTGCCGATCAGTTGGGCCGTCTTGCTGAAGCGCAGGCGCAGCTTGCCGCCTTCGTTGCTGATGATGACGTCGCCGTACCAGGGATCGCGATACGTGCCGGCGTACTGCGCCAGCGGCAGCGACGGCTTGCTGTTCTTGTCGCGCAGCTTTTCGTGCGCGGCAAAGCTGCCGTCGGCCTTCGATTCGGCCTGCTTCACCGCCTTGTCGTACACCGCTACCCAGTTCGTCTTCTGCGCCGGGTTGAGATACGCGTCGAGCGCCCGGTAGGTCACCGCGTTGAACGCCGCGCCGGATTCCTGATTGGTCAGCACCACCACACCCAGATGCAGCTCGGGCACCAGGGTGATCCGCGAGACCATGCCCGGCCAGCCGCCGGTGTGCCAGACCAGGCGCTGGTTGCGGTAGTCGGACAGGAACCAGCT
>CBAAAD010000100.1:3000-4752 GCA_964658785.1 uncultured Methylobacterium sp. | reverse complement strand
ATAGGTCTTGTCGATCAGCGACTCGTCCATGCCGACCGGCTGGAACAGGTGCGTGCGCACATAGTCGGCGTAGCTCTGGCCCGACGCCTGCTCGATCACCAGGGTAGCCACGGCGAACAGGATGTTGTCGTAGGCGTAACCGCTGCGAAAGCCGTTCTTGATCGGCACATAACGCAGATGCTCGACCACCTCTTTCGTGGTGTAGGAGGTCGGCGGCCAGTACAGCAGATCGCCAGCGCCCAGACTCAGGCCGCTGCGATGCGCCAGCAGATCGCGGATGCGCATCTCGTGCGTGACGTAGGGGTCGGACATGCGGAACCACGGCAGGTGATCGATCACCCGATCGTCCATCTTCAGCTTGCCCTGCTCGGCCAGCTGCTGCAGCGCCGCCGCGGTGAACGCCTTGGTGTTGGACGCGATCGCAAACAACGTGTGCGCATCGACCTTGTCCGGCTTGCCGATCTCGCGCAGGCCGAAACCCTGTTCCATCACCACCTTGCCGTCCTTGACGATGGCCACGGCGATGCCCGGCACGTCGAAGGTCTTGCGCGCGCTGTCGACGTAGGCGCCGAAATCCTGCAGCTGGCTCGGCAAGGCCGCGGAGTCCTCAGTATTTGACGAGGCCGCTCCGGCGTCGGCGAGAGCCGGTGCGGGCGATGTCTGCGCGTTGACGGAACCAGCCAGCGCCAGGAGCACGGAAAAGCTTACGGTCCTGAGAGAAAACGAAGAGCAAAAAAAGAGCGGCTTGGGCATGTCGATTCCTTCAGGTCAATCGACCAACTATCGCGGCAAAGCCGGCGCGAAGCCAGCGCTGGAAGTCATGGTTCTTCACGGCACGCCCGACCGCGACCCGGCGACAATCGTTCGGACCTACAGTATCCAATGACCGCAGGACCGTGCCGCCGATGTCATCCACCAACGACGATTTGATTGTCAGCCCTACGCGCGCAGTCGGCGCTTCGCCTATCCGCGTCGGCATCGGCGGCTGGACGTTTGCACCGTGGCGCAAGAATTTTTATCCCGAGGGTCTGGTGCAACGACGCGAGCTGGAATATGCCAGCCGCCAGCTGCGCGCCATCGAGATCAACGGCACGTTCTACCGGGCGCAGACGCCGGCCGTCTACGCGAAGTGGGCCGCCGAGACGCCGGAAGACTTCGTGTTTTCGCTGAAGGCGCCCAAGACCGTCACCCAAGGTAGACGGCTGGCCGAGTCAACCGCCGCTGCGAAGCGTTTCATCAGCGGCGGCCTGGCCGAATTCGGCGCGCGGCTGGGACCGATTCTCTGGCAGCTGCCGCCCTCGCGTGAGTTCGATCGGGACGATCTGGATGCCTTTCTCGACGCGCTGCCGCGCACATTGAACGGACGCCCGCTGCGCCACGTGCTGGAAGTGCGGCACGAGAGCTTTCTGTGCGATACCTACCTGCAGCTGGCGCGCGCGCAGAACGTGGCCACGGTGTTCACCGACTCGACCACCTATCCGTCGATGGCCGATATCACCGGCGATTTTGTCTACGCGCGGCTGATGCGCAGCCAGGCGGATATCGCCACGGGCTACTCGCCCCGCGCGCTCGGCCAGTGGGCGAAACGCGCGAAGCTCTGGGCGAGTGGCGGCGATCCGGCCGACCTGCCGCACGTGGGCGAGCCCGCCACCAAGGCAAAAGCGCGCGATGTGTTCGTGTTCTTCATCAGCAGCGCCAAGGAGCGCAATCCCGCCGCGGCCATGGCGCTGCAGGCGCGCGTCGACCCCGTTT
>CBAAAD010000100.1:0-2900 GCA_964658785.1 uncultured Methylobacterium sp. | reverse complement strand
CTGCCCAGCTTTCTCCCGGCGGAAGCTCGCGCCACGCTGGACCGGATCGCCAGCGGCGGACCTTTCGCGCATCGGCAGGACGGCGTGGTATTCGGCAACTACGAAAACCTGCTGCCGCAGGAGCCGCGCGGCTATTACCACGAGTACACGGTGGAAACGCCCGGTGCGGACACGCGAGGCGCACGGCGCATCATCACCGGCGGTACGCCGCCGCAAATCTATTACTACACCGACGATCACTACCGCAGCTTTCGCGCGTTCAAGGTGGCCCAATGAACCTGTATCGCTCGCACGGCCCGCGCGAGATCGACCCAAATCTGACGCAGCCAACGCAGAGCGGCATCTACTTCGTCGGCAGCGACGACCTTGCGCGGCTGGCCAAAACCGCGGCGCACGAGGAGTTGCGCGTATGCCATACGGACCTTTCCGGTTGCGACGGCAAGGATGAGCTGCTGCGACGGCTGAGCGTGTCGCTCGAACTGCCCGCCACATTCGGCGACAACTGGGATGCGCTGGCCGACAGCCTGCGCGATCTGCGCTGGGTACCGGCGTGGGGCTATGTGCTGCTGTTCGACCACGCCGACGATTTGTGGCGCTTTGCCGAAGCGGACTTCGACATACTGCTTGGTATTCTCGACGACGCCGCCACCTTTGCCAGTGACAACGACATGCCGTGGTTCGCGTTTCTCGCTCTGCCCGATACGGCCACCGAAGCCAAGCTCTGACCTCGCCCATCAACATATCTAACGGAACATCATGCAAACCCAGGATTTCGAACTCGAGGGCGACTACGTCGAACTCAACATGCTGCTCAAACTGACCGGCATCTGTGACAGCGGCGGCGCCGGCAAAGCCATCGTGGCCAGCGGCGCCGTGCTGGTCGACGGCACGATGGAGCTGCGCAAAACCTGCAAGATCCGCGCGGGCCAGGTCGTCACCATCGACGATATGGAAATCCACGTCTTGGCGGACGCCCGCTAAGGCGCATCGACGATCGAAGCGAAGGTAACCCGCGCGGGCCGATGAGCGAATAACGTGTATCCGGGGCATCCGGATGCTGCAGGAAAGCCGGGCCAGCGCTGCGAGAAGCAAAGGCCACGCAGCCTCCCGCTGCATCCGCTGCCGTTGTCACCACGTAACTGGATGCATCGCGACCTGCCGCATCCTTACCGCCAGCGAGGCCACCATGAATCGTCGCACCCTGTTCAAAGCCCTGCCCCTGGCCGCCGCCCTGATGATGGCCGGCCTGAGCGCCTGCCAGTCGGCGTCTGCCGCCAGCGACGCGGGCGTTGTGCCCGCACCGACCATCGACGCCCCGAAAACCGCCGCATCGAAAGACCAGATCGCCGTGCTGGCCGGCGGCTGCTTCTGGGGCATGCAGTCGGTGTTCGAACATGTCAAAGGCGTGCAGAAAGTCGAGGCCGGCTACTCCGGCGGTGCGGCCAACACCGCGCACTACGACCAGGTCAGCGACGGCGATACCGGCCACGCCGAGTCGATCCGCGTGGAGTTCGATCCCAGCCAGATCAGCTACGGCCAGCTGCTGCAGGTGTATTTCTCGGTCCCGGTCGATCCGACCGAACTGAACCGGCAGGGCCCCGACAGCGGCACACAGTACCGATCGGCGATTTTCTACAGCACCCCTGAGCAGCAGAAAATCGCCAGCGGCTATATCGCCCAACTGACCGCGGCCAAAACTTTCCACGGGCCGATCGTGACGCAGGTGGTGCCGCTGAAGGCGTTCTATCCCGCGGAGGCCTACCACCAGAATTACGCGCAGCTGCATCCGGACAATCCGTACATCGCCTACAACGATGCGCCGATGGTCTCCAAGCTGAAAAAGCTGTTTCCGACGATCTACAAGGACGAGCAGCAGGTCGTCGAAGTGCAGCTGCACTGAGTCATTGGCCACGCGCCATCGCGGGCTCGACTTGCGTGAGGCGTCACGATCCCCATCTCTGGACTTCCGCGCGCGCCGCGCAGCTGGCCGGAAGACTCTCCCCTCGTGACGCCTCACGTTTCCTCTTCGTCACCGACTGAATCGAACGAACTCACGCGCAGTTTTCTGGGCGTGTTCCGTTACAGCGGCCGTGCGCTCCAGCTCGTCTGGAGCACCAGCCGCTCGCTGACCATCGCGCTGGCCCTGCTCACGCTTCTCGCCGGTCTGTTGCCGGCCGGCGTGGCGTATGTGGGGGCGCATATCGTCGACGCCGTGGTCCACGCCAGTCGCCAGTGGGCGGCAAACGGCAGTGCACCGTGGCGGCCGGTGATTCAATGGGTCCTGCTCGAAGGTTTGCTGGTCGCCTTGCTGGCCGGCGCCCAGCGCGGGCTCTCGGTATGCCAATCGCTGCTGCGCGCGCTGCTGGGCCAGCGCGTCAACGTGATGATTCTCGAGAAGGCGCTGACGCTGGAGCTGGCCCACTTCGAGGATTCGGAGTTCTACGACAAGCTCACCCGCGCCCGGCGCGAAGCGTCGACGCGGCCGCTGTCGCTGGTCACGCGCACGTTCGGGCTGGGGCAAAACGCGATATCGCTGATCAGCTACGGCACCTTGCTGTTCCACTTTTCGCCGTGGGCGGTGCTGGTCCTGCTGCTGGCCGGTTTGCCGTCTTTTATTTCCGAAACCAAATTTTCCGGCGATGCGTTTCGCCTGTTCCGCTGGCGCTCGCCCGAGACGCGCATGCAGCTGTACCTGGAAACGGTGCTGGCGCGCGAGGACCACGCCAAGGAAGTAAAGCTCTACGGCCTTGGACCGCTGCTGCTCGAGCGCTATCGCAACATCTTCAACACGCTTTACCGCGACGACCGCGACCTGACCATTCGTCGCGACAGCTGGGGTTTCGGACTGGGCCTGCTCGGCACGCTGACGCTTTACGCCGCCTATGTGTGGATCGCCATGA
>CBAAAD010000099.1:0-8336 GCA_964658785.1 uncultured Methylobacterium sp. | reverse complement strand
GCCCAGCTCCAGCAAAGCCGCTACACGACCGTGAACACCGGCATTACCTTCGGTAGGTTTCAACGTGCCCGCTATCAGTTGCAGCAAAGTCGACTTTCCGGCACCGTTGCGACCCACAATACCGAGCGTTTCACCCCGACGCACTTCAAAATCAATGTCGCGCAGCGCCCAGAATTCACGATAAAAACGCTGGCGGCCACCAATCAGGCTTTGAAACATCCGGTGCACGGGCTTGTCGTACAGCTGATAGCACTTGCCGAGGCCCTGAACCTGGATGACGGCCTCGATATCTGTATTGGCCTGCATCTCTGGCGGTGCCAATTCGAACTCAGAGGACATCGGCGAATCCATCCCGCGTGCGCTGAAACCAGAAATATCCAAAACACATGATCGCAAATGCTACCAACGAGTAAATACCCAGCGAACTCCAGTCCGGCGCTTTTCCGAAAAGCACCATTTGTCGAGTCTGCTCGATTATCAAAGTCAGCGGATTAAACGTTATCCACCCGCGATAGGGCTCATGCAGATTCGTTGCTGGATAAAATACGGGACTCAGAAACATCAGCACCGAGGAAAGTACGCCGGCGATCTGCGAAACATCACGCACGAATACACCAAGTGACGCCATGAACCAGCTGACTCCGCACAAAAGCAGCACGTAGGGCGCAAAAAGTATTGGCAAATATAAAATTGTGGGGTGCAGCGCGTGCTGAGAAATCAGTAAGAAAATCAGCAATACCAACATGCTCAGCAGCGCATTGAAAAGTGCCGAAGTCACCATCACACACGGCAGAATGCCCAGCGGAAACACCACGCGTTTGACAAGGTTACTCTGCGAAATAATAACGCCCGGCCCACGCATAAGACATTCGGCCATCAACGAATGGACAATCAGTCCGCAAAAAATCATCAATGAGAAATCGGCGCCCGACTGCTGGTTCGGCCAGCGCATACCCAGCAGCTCTCGAAAGGCCAGGGTATATACGCCCAGCATCAATAGCGGATTGAAAAATGACCATAGCAGTCCAAAAAAGGAGCCGCTGTACCGTTCCGCTATATCCCTCTTGGTAAGCTCTAAAAAAACGTCTCGTCTGGCCCAGATGCGCTGTGACAGTGACATCCGCGTTGATTCAATGATCATAACCACCCTGGTTGGCGCAAATCTGCTCTGGTCAGATACTCACATGATTGTCTAATCCCGACACAGGAATGCACCTCACCGAGATGCCTATTGCGGTCCATCCAGCTCCAGATCGATAAGATGTAACCGCTGGGCCAGCACATTCATGCAGGCTTCGACTGAAAAATCTCTGGCCATGTCAACGGCCGCCTGAGCACCAAGACACTCTGCCAGCGTGCGGTCCCTGTAGAGCATCGAAAAATAGCGCGCAGCATGCCTTGGATCAGGATCAGCCCATTCCTGCCCTGCCGCATGAGGATATTCGCCCGGTTTGACTGCAATCATTCGGTAGTCGACAAGGCAACTGTTTGCCGTGGTCATGAACTCCATATTTCCCGAATATCCCGTGGCAACGACCGGCTTGCCCATGCACATGGCCTCCGCCATGCCCAATCCAAAACCTTCGCAGCGATGCAATGAAACGTAAACGTCAATGCACCGATGCAACGATTGCAGGTCGTGGCGCTCCAGCATGTCGTCTCGCACCATGATGCGCGCGTCAGCACCTGCAGCAGCGAGTAACTGCATCAGCAGCGGCGTATGGCGATCCCCGTTACTGGTTTTTATCAACAGCGTAACTTTTTCATTTTTTTCTGGAAAAGCTTCCAGAAAAGCCTCGATGACGGCGTACGGGTTTTTTCTGGCGATCGTCGAATTAAAGTCAAATGAGCAAAAAAAGACATAGTCATCGTCATGCAAGCCAAAGTGACTACGCTGCAAGCCGCTGTCACTCCCGAGCACTAGCGGAAGAGGCACACGGGTTACTGGCTTGCTGCATACACGCCTCACGGATTGCTCCACGAAAGCCGACGACACCATGATTTCGTCGACCTGATCGAGCGCGTGCAACCATTCGGTCGGGAAATTTTCCAGCTCCCAGAACCAGTACCCTATGGTGTGTCGCTTCTGTCCTGGCGAACTGCCGATGCTCGCCAGCGTATCTTCCCAGTGATCCGGATTGACGAAGATCAAATCACGCGTGAACGATGAAACGCTCCCCATGTGGGGGGCCAACGTCTGATCATGCCGGGCATGCGGAATATCGATGTCCACGTCATGTAAAGCTACCGGATAGCCCGAGTACAACATGGCGTGGGCGTATAGCCTGGCACATTCACCCAAGCCCAGCCAGCGGGAGAGATACCCGTAAAGGTTGACCCCCTTGACACGCGGGTCAGACGGCTTGCCACTAGCAACCGCCTCTGTATCGAGCTCGATGCTAGCTGGGGGCTGCCAGTCTTCAGTTCGTTGAAATCTGATTTCTTTCAACGCAGGCCTTTCCAGCGCCGACCGCACGAGTTGCCTCAATCGCGAAGGAAAAATATGGCGTATCAGGGCAAAACGTTCACTAGCCAGTGAGCCAATAAGAAAACTTCGCAGTACTGGAAAGAACCTTTTCAAGGTGAGCGTCGACACATTTACCTCAGAGAATCTCTAAATCCTTTGGGCTACCGAAGTCCGTTACGGCGCAGATCGAGGCTTCGCAAAGAACGCGTGGGCATATACAGTTCCGTAAATCACTCAACGAATGAATCTGAGCGCGAGAGCGGTCGCATATTGAGCTACCGTCGCGCCGATCCTCGGTTTTTCGAGCCGGAAATCACAACATTCACCTAGGAATGATACATGAAGACATTGTTGGTCACCGGAGGAGCTGGATTTATCGGCGCAAATTTCGTGCTGGAGGCGATAGGGAATGATTACCTGATCGTCAACCTCGACAAGCTGACGTACGCAGGCAATCTGGACACTCTCACCAGTCTTCAAGGTAACAACCGGCATACTTTTGTACAGGGAGATATCGGCGATCGCAGTTTGGTGGCCAGGTTGCTAACGGAACATCGTCCGGATGCAGTGGTGAACTTTGCGGCAGAATCCCACGTCGACCGTTCAATTGACGGTCCTTCGGAGTTCGTCCAGACCAATGTAGTGGGTACGCTGGCACTGCTGGAAAGTTCCCGCGACTATTGGCGCGGTCTTGAGGGGAGTGCGCGCGACGGCTTCCGCTTCCTCCATGTGTCCACGGACGAAGTCTACGGCTCTTTAGGCGCCGAGGGCAGCTTCACCGAACGGACAGCCTATGCGCCCAACTCGCCGTATTCGGCGTCGAAGGCGGCGTCAGATCATCTGGTCCGGGCGTTTCATCATACGTATGGTTTGCCGACACTCACCACGAATTGCTCGAATAACTACGGTCCGTATCAGTTTCCGGAAAAACTTATCCCGTTGGTTATTCAGAAAGCCCTTGCCGGTGAACCGCTGCCGGTTTACGGCGACGGCCTCAACATCCGTGACTGGCTATTCGTCGGTGACCACTGCAGTGCCATTCGTCGCGTCCTGGATTCGGGGCGAGTGGGTGAAACCTATAACATTGGCGGCAACGCCGAGCGTGAAAATATCACCGTAGTGAAAAAGATCTGCCAAATGCTGGATGCACTCCAGCCACTGGCTGATGGTCGCGCCCGAGAATCGCTTATTACGTACGTGAAGGATCGCCCCGGCCACGACCGTCGCTATGCCATCGACTCCAGCAAACTGCAGAATGAGCTAGGCTGGCGCCCCTTGCAGACATTTGAGACAGGCATAAAACAGACTGTCGAGTGGTATTTGTCGCATCAGCCGTGGACTCAACGTGTGCTCGATGGGAGCTATCGTATGGAGCGTCTGGGTTCATGACAAATGATCGTTCAAACCAGACTTTGAAGGGCATCATCCTTGCCGGCGGCTCAGGCACGCGTCTTTACCCGATCACCCGCGCAGTAAGCAAGCAACTGCTGCCGGTCTACGACAAGCCGATGATTTATTACCCGCTGGCGACGCTGATGCTGGCGGGTATCCGCGACGTGCTGATGATCAATACACCGCACGAACAGGAGATGTTTCAGCGCCTGCTGGGGGACGGATCCCAGTGGGGTATCGATATTCAATACGCGGCGCAGCCATCCCCTGATGGACTGGCGCAAGCCTTCACGATCGGCCGGCATTTTGTCGATGGCAAGCCCAGCTGCCTGGTTCTTGGTGACAATATTTTCTATGGTGTCGGCCTCACCGAACGACTGAAGCGGGCGGCTTCGCGCGAACACGGCGCCACCGTTTTCGGCTACTGGGTCAGAGATCCGGAACGCTACGGCGTCGCGGAATTCGATGACGTTGGACGTGTCATCGGACTCGAAGAAAAGCCCTCGCAACCGAAATCAAATTACGCGGTTACCGGGCTGTATTTCTATGACGGCCGCGTGTGTGACTATGCGGCTGAATTGAAACCGTCCTCACGCGGCGAACTTGAAATAACCGATCTAAACCGCTGCTATCTTGACGACGGATCGCTGCACCTAGAGCAGTTGGGCCGCGGTTTCGCCTGGTTGGACACCGGTACACACGATTCGTTGATGGAAGCAGGCAACTATATTCAGACCATCGAAAATCGCCAGGGGCTCAAGGTTTGCTGCCCCGAAGAAATTGCCTACAACAACGGCTGGATCGATGCGGAGCAGTTGCTAAAACTGGCGGTACCACTGGCGAAAACTGGTTATGGCCAATATCTCCAGCAGTTGACGCGGCAGGGCCATGCAAGATGAAAGTGACTAAAACTTCGCTGCCAGGCGCGTTGATTGTCGAGCCCAAGGTATTCGGCGACAGCCGCGGTTTCTTCTACGAAAGCTATCACCAGACTCGATATCATGATGAAGGCATCACCGGTGACTTCATCCAGACCAACGTCTCGCGCTCCACCAAAGGTGTGCTGCGCGGCCTGCATTACCAATGGCCAAACCCTCAGGGAAAGCTCGTAAGCGTTCTCGAAGGTGAGGTTTATGATGTGGCTGTGGACATTCGTCAGGGATCACCCAACTTCGGGCAATGGGTTGGCGCCATGCTGACTTCGGACAACCACCGTCATTTATGGATACCTGAGGGTTTCGCGCACGGATTTTGCGTCTTATCCGAATTTGCCACTTTCACCTACCAATGCACCGCGCTTTACGACGCGGCAGCCGACGCTGGCGTGCGCTGGAATGATGCAGATATCGGTATCGACTGGCCGATCAGCGAGCCACTTTTGTCTGAAAAAGATACGAAGACGCCTTTGCTGAGAGATATTGCGTCCGATCGGATGCCGATTTTCTCGCCATGAGGATCTTATTGCTCGGCGCGAACGGGCAACTCGGTCGCACCTTTATCGATGATGGCGGATTGGCGGCCCGCGGCGATTTGATCGTTGCCAGTCGTGATGGCAAATTGTCTACGGGCGCCCGCGCCGAAACCGCGGACCTGTCGGAGCCTGAATCGCTCACAGCACTTCTTGATCGCCTCAAGCCTGCCGTGGTTGTTAATGCAGCCGCGTATACCGCAGTGGATCGGGCCGAAACCGAGTTTGCGCTTGCCAACAGAGTGAACGGTGAAGCGGTAGGCTTTCTGGGCATCTGGGCGGCGAAAAACGCTGCCAAGGTTATCCATTACTCGACCGACTACGTCTTCAGTGGCACGCAGCCGCAGCCATACAATGTCGATGCCGCGACCGGTCCGTTGGGTGCCTACGGCCGCAGCAAGCTGATGGGCGAACAGGCCTTACGCGAAAGCGGTGCCGCTCACTTGATACTGCGCACCGCCTGGGTTTATGCGGCGCACGGCCAGAATTTTCTGCGTACCATGCTTCGCCTTGGCAGTGAACGCGAGGAAATGCGCGTTGTTGCCGATCAGCATGGTTCACCAACCGATACCCCCCTTATCGTACGAGCCAGCCTGTCCGCTCTCGATCGTTGGATGTCGGCCGGCGGTCGCGAGTTTGACGGTACGTACCATGTGGTTGCCAGCGGCGGCACGACATGGTGCGAATTCGCCGAGTCCATTTTCGATCAGGCCATGACTCTTGGTGTCATCGCCCGGCGTCCAACGGTGATCCCTATACTCAGCAGCGATTTTCCGACGCCGGCCGTTCGTCCCGCGTGGTCGTTGCTGGATAATAGTTACTTTCAACAGCGTTTCCATTTCACCCTACCTGATTGGCAGAATGGGTTGCGGGATGTCATGCAACAGATTGCCACGTCCAGTCATTGATCAAGGATTTCGAATCACATGTTAATTCCACTCATCCTCAGCGGCGGCAGCGGTACACGTTTGTGGCCGGTCTCGCGTAAAAACCTGCCCAAACAGTTCCTGGCCCTCGCCGGCGACGGCACGCTGTTTCAGCAGACGCTGGAACGGACCAATCATTTGCCCGATCTGGCGCCGCCCATCGTGGTGGCAAGCGAAGACCATCGCTTTCTTGCCGCTGACCAGTTGCTGGAACTCGGCGTGCCTAACGCGACGATCGTGCTGGAGCCCCTGGCTCGCAACACCGCGCCAGCGATTGCCCTTGGGGCACTGCAAGCGCTGCGCCGCGGTGGTGATCCGATGCTGCTGGTCTTGCCCGCCGATCATCTGATCGGCGACAAGGCTTCTTTCGTCGAAGCAGTGAAGCAGGCTTTGCCACTGGCTGAACAGGGCTGGCTGGTCACTTTCGGCATTCGACCGGATCGGCCGGAAACGGGGTTTGGCTATATCCGTCGCGCTGCTGCCGTGGGCGAAAATGGTTTCCAGGTGGAGCAGTTCGTCGAGAAACCTGACCAGGCGACGGCCGAGTCCTATCTGGCGGATGGTCGCTACGACTGGAACTCCGGCATGTTCCTGTTCAAGGCGTCGCGGTACCTGGAGGAGCTGGGCGAGCACGCGCCAGACATGCTGGCGGCCGTGCGCGATGCTGATGCCAAAGCTTCCATCGATCTGGATTTCGTGCGGATCGACGCGGACACGTTCTCTGAGGTACCGGATAAATCCATCGATTACGCCGTGATGGAAAAGACTAGCCGGGCGGCCGTGATCCCCGTCAATTGCGCCTGGAGCGACATCGGCTCGTGGTCGGCGCTCTGGCTGACTGGCGACAAGGACAAGGACGGCAACATGAGCGAAGGCGACACGCTCGCCATCGACACGCGCAACTCGCTGCTGCGTTCGCATGATCGCCATCTGGTCGCGACCGTGGGTGTGGACGATCTGATCGTGGTGACCACACCGGATGCCACGCTGGTCGCCCACCGCGATGCGGCTCAGGACGTAAAACGCATAGTCGAGCAGCTCAAGGCCTCCGGCCGCACCGAGCATTCGCTGCATCGCGTGGTGCACCGGCCATGGGGCAGCTATGACTCACTCGAGGCGCGCGACCGTTTCCAGGTCAAACGCATTGTGGTCAAGCCGGGTGCGAGCCTGAGCCTGCAGAAGCACCACCACCGTGCCGAACACTGGATCGTGGTATCCGGCACAGCAGAAGTAACCTGCGATGAAAGAGTCTTTCTGCTGGGTGAAAACCAGAGTACCTACATCCCGTTGGGCAGCGTCCACCGCCTGCGCAACCCGGGCAAAGTTCCCGTCGAGTTGATCGAAGTGCAGTCCGGCAGCTATCTGGGCGAAGATGACATCGTTCGCCTGGACGATGTTTACGGCCGCTGCTGATAGCTCGCGTTGAAGAAAAAGCCGGGTTAAAACCCGGCTTTTTTTTATGCGCCGGTCACTCCACCGTGACCGACTTGGCCAGGTTGCGCGGCTGATCCACATCCGTGCCGCGCAGTACCGCAACGTGATAGGCCAGCAGCTGCAGCGGCACGGTAAATACGGCCGGTGCGATGAAGCTGCCGCCGGAGTCGACGCGCAGCATGGCGCCGTAGGCGGCCATGTCATCCATGCCGGCGGCGCCGTCGGCGAAGACGATGAGGCGACCGCCGCGAGCGCGGACTTCCTGCAGATTGGATTTCAGCTTGTCGAGCAGCGGGCCGTTGGGCGCGACGGCGACCACCGGCATGTTTTCGTCGACCAGCGCCAGCGGCCCGTGCTTGAGCTCACCAGCTGGATAGGCCTCGGCGTGGATGTAGGAAATTTCCTTGAGCTTCAGTGAACCCTCAAGGGCTACCGGATACTGGGAACCGCGGCCGAGAAACAGCGCATGCTCGTGATGAATGAACTCGCCAGCCAGCGCCATGATCGCCGGCTCCAGCTTCAATGCGTTTTCGATCGCGCGCGGCAGGTGCAGCAGCTCGGCGCACAGCGCGGCGTATCGCTCCGCATCCAGCCCATTGCGGCGAGCAAGCTCCAGCGCCAGCAGCGCCAGACCGGCGAGCTGGGTGGT
>CBAAAD010000098.1:0-8448 GCA_964658785.1 uncultured Methylobacterium sp. | reverse complement strand
CGACACTAGGCCGGGATCGTGTGAAGCGTTGATTACATTGGCGGAGAGGGAGGGATTCGAACCCTCGGTGCGCTTACACGCACGCCTGATTTCGAGTCAGGTACATTCGACCACTCTGCCACCTCTCCAAAGGCTTTGCATGGTGGTGCATGCGAGCCGGAGATGATACGCGGAGCGGGCTTTCGTGACAACAACCATGACATGCGGCATGCTCCACCCACTCGCCGCACCAGACACGTCATGATCGAATTCGGACACGGAACGCACGTTGGCCTGCGCCGCCTGCGCAACGAAGACACCTATTACGCCGACGCATCGCTGGGCCTTTTTCTGGTCGCGGACGGCATGGGTGGCCACCAGCACGGCGAGGTGGCCTCGGCCATGGTGCGCGACACGGTGGTTGACCTGATCACTCGTGGCCATAGCCTGATCGAGGCGGTGCAGGGCGCCGGCGAGCGGCTGCTGAACCACACGCGTGACAATGCGCAACTGTTGCCGATGGGCACCACCATCGCGGCGTTGCGCGTAACCGCCGACAGTTACGAAGTGGCCTGGGTCGGCGATAGCCGCATCTACCGCTGGAAACAGGGGCTGCAGCAGATCAGCCACGATCATTCCCTGGTACAGGCGCTGGTGGAATCAGGCCAGCTGGAAGCCGCGCATGCCTCAAAACATCCGCAGCGAAACGTGCTGACCCAGGCCTTAGGCGTAACCGCCTCGGAGCAGCTGCACATCGGTATGTCGCGCGGTCGCCTGGAAGCGGGCATGGGGTTTGTCCTGTGCACCGATGGCTTGACCGAGAGCATTAACGACGACGCTATTGCCGGCACCGTTGCGCGCACGGATCTGGCCTCGCAGGAATGCGTGGATCAACTGTTGCTGAGCGCGCTCGAAAGTGGCGGCGATGACAACATCACGACGGTCATCTTGCGCTATTCATGAGTTGACCGCGTCAGCCACTCCGTTCAGTTGACGCCACACGCTCTTGCCCCCGGCGCTTTTATCGAGAGCATCCAGCCGCCGTTCGTGCAGGATCAGCTCGTCGGCCCCGGCGCGGAGAACTCGCGGTCGCGCGCTCAGCGTGACTGGTGCCAGCGTAACGGCATGCGCCTGTTCGCCCGCGCTTTCAAAACCAAGATCAAAGGCGACCTGTCCCGACGTCATGGCCAGATAAACGTCAGCCAGCAGCTGCGCATCGATCAGGCCACCGTGCAGATCGCGGCGCGAGTTGTCGACGCCGAGCCGCTTGCATAAGGCATCGAGGCTGTTGCGCTGACCCGGGTAGCGTTCGCGCGCCATCTTCAAGGTGTCGAGCACGCTGCAATGGTCGCCGATGGAACCGCGGCTGTTTTCCAGCGCGGCGAGTTCGGCATCGAGAAATCCCACGTCGAAGCTGGCATTGTGGATCACCAGTTCGGCGCCATCGATAAACGCCAGAAACTCGTCGACCACATCAGCGAATCGCGGCTTGTCGAGCAGAAAATCATCCTCGATGCCGGTGACCTGTCGGGCTCCCTCGTCGATGCGGCGATCGGGGTTGAGATAGGTTTGATAATGCCGACCGGTCAGCCGACGCTCGACCATCTCGACGCAGGCAATTTCGATCAGGCGATGACCTTGGCGTACTTCAAGGCCGGTCGTTTCGGTGTCGAGAACGATCTGCCTCACGCCGCGCCCCTCGTCGGATCGCGCTTCATCAACTCGGCCTGTTCGCGCGCGGCCTGGTCAACGCGTTCGTTTTCCGCGTGGCCGTTATGGCCTTTGACCCACTGCCAGCGCACCTGATGCACGCTGACCGCCTCGGACAGACGCTGCCAGAGGTCCTGATTCTTCACCGGTTTCTTGTCGGCCGTGCGCCAGCCGTTGGCGCGCCATTTCGGCACCCACTCCTCGATGCCCTGCATGACGTAGCGCGAGTCGGTTGTGAGCTGGACCTGACAGGGACGCTTCAAGGCTTCCAGCGCGCCGATCGCTGCCATCAATTCCATCCGGTTGTTGGTGGTCGCCGGATCGCCACCTGCGACTACCCGCTCGCTCCCCTTGGCTCGCAGCAGCGCGGCCCAGCCGCCCGGCCCTGGATTGCCGAGGCAGGCGCCGTCGGTAAATGCTTGCACTTCGCTCATCGTTACCCGTTTTCCTCGTCAGAAACTAAAGAGCCGCGCTTCGCCGCGTGCTCGGCGACAACCGGCTACCGGCAGGCACGGCAACCGCTTTTGGCTGGATTCGCAGCGGCGTCACCGCAGGCCGGCGCTTGCGTGCGATGAGGATGAACCCTCCGCCCAATACCTTCGCACCAACCGCATGCGTGCTCGCGCTGCCGGGCAGCACGCAACCCACGCGTCGCACCTGTTCGATCTCGAAACCTTCGCGCTGCAGGTCACCGATAAGCCTCAATGGCATGCTGAGTGACAGGCCTTTGCCGCGCGCGCGCCAGCGGAACCAGGGCGCCCATGCGCTCATCGGGTGCACGCCGGTAATTGCCAGCAGGCCGCCGGGCGCCAATACGCGAACGGCCTCATCCAGGAGCGAGGCCGGCAAGGTGGTGGCTTCCAGCGCGTGCTGCAGCAGCACCAGTTCGAACGCGTCGTCGATAAACGGCAGCGACTCGTCGCCCGCCGCCCGCAGATCGCCGTGGTAGCGATCGCCTTCGAGATGCATGCGTATCCAGCAGCCCAGCATCGGCAACGCCGGAGGCGACGTCTCATCGGCCGAGGTGCTTAGCAGCAGCGCATAGTCGCCAACGCATCGCTGCAAGTCGGGCGTCATCGCACGCGTCTGGTCATCCAGCAATCGGCGCACCGGCGCGCTGGCATAGATGTTTTGATCGCGAGGGGGCATGCGGCCGTTCCGGTTTGAACTACCGTGCAAGTGTAACGGCTCGTGACAATCCGGTGCCCCGGAATCTGGAAGGGCAAAAGCCAACCCGCCGGAGAGCTGAACCATCGGGTCTGCGGTTAACGCTCAGATAACGAACCAGGGCACGCAGCTGTTTATAGTCGCGCGGCGGCGATCGGTCTCGCTCGTGCTGAGAGGGATTGTCGCTGCGGCGCAGACGGGGCGACATGGGCGGATACCCGGGCATCCGATCGCGTTGTGGGGCAACTGGATTCGCAAACCCGTTATCAGACGACGGTCAGAGGCAAGGTTCGTCAAACATCCACGTATCAAACATCCATGTAGTTGATCAGAGCGCCAGGAGATCATCGTGCACCTTGTACCTTTGCCGGCGCTTGCCGATAACTACATCTGGCTCATCCATGACGACGAGGGCATGGCGATCGTCGTTGATCCTGGCGAGGCGTCCGTGGTCCAGCATGCTTTGGCCGAGCGAAAGCTCACGCTTCAGGCGATTCTGCTGACGCACCACCATCCGGACCACATTGGCGGCGTTGCCGAGCTGAGTCGTCACCACGATATACCCGTCTACGCGCCGGTCGACGACCGGATCAGCGAAGCAACCCAACGAGTTCACGACGGCGAGCGCATCGATCTTGCATCACCGCGCGTGGCGTTCGACGTCATCGCGGTTCCCGGGCATACGCGCAGCCACGTCGCTTACGTCGGCGCTGGTCTGCTGTTCTGTGGCGACACCCTGTTCAGCATGGGCTGCGGCAAGTTGTTCGAAGGGACGCCGAAGCAGATGCTCCATTCGCTCGATCGCCTTGCAGCCCTGCCCGATGCGACCCAGGTCTGCGGTGGGCACGAGTACACCCAAACCAACGGACGATTCGCCTCCACGATCGAGCCAGACAATTCGGCGCTGCGCGAGCGCATGCAGGAAGTGGCTGCACTGCGCGCGCAGGGAAAGCCAACCCTGCCGATTTCGCTGATCACCGAGAGAGTAACCAATCCTTTCCTGCGCGTGGACAGCGATGCCGTTGCCGATTGGTGTCGTCAACACGGCGCCGTCGATCGTATCGCCCGTTTCGCGGCATTGCGTAGCGCAAAGGACACATTCCGTTGAAAACCCGGCAGTGGCGGCCGCTGTTGCCGGCGTTGTCCGTATTGCTGGTCGCCTGTGCCGGGATACCTTCTCAGAGCCCGCGCAGGCCCGTCATCAAGAAGCCGGCCGTCATTGTCGACCACGTGACTCCGCCGTCCGTCACGCCGCCCACCATCACCGCGCCTGCGATTGTCGACTTCTGGCAGCAGATGCGCAGCAGCTTCGCCATGAGCGACTGCGACGCGGACCCTGCCGTACTGGCCTGGGCCGAGCGGTATACCAAAAACCCCGAACACTTCGAGGATCAGCTGCGCCAGGCGATGCCGCAGTTGACCTATGTGCGAGAGGTCGCCGCCCGCTATGACGTCGCCGGTGAATTTGTTTTGCTGCCATGGATTGAGAGCGGCTTTCAGTCATTGCCCGGTCGCCGGAACCGGCCGGCCGGTATGTGGCAGATCATGCCGCTGACGGCCAACAAGATGGGGCTGCGGGTCGATGGACGCTTCGATGCGCGTCTTGACGTCGATGCATCCGCCAATGCGGTCATGAAACTGCTCAGGCAGTACCACGACAAATTCGACGACTGGCGTCTGGTCGACTACGCCTATAACACCGGCGAATTCAGCGTCGCCAAGATGGTGGAAAAATCGGGCACGCCGCCGGCCGACCCCGTGATACCCCACCTGCCCGTCAAAAGCACGACCAGAGAACATTTGACCCGACTGCTCGCGATGGCCTGCGTGGTGCGCGACCCCGATCGTTTCAACGTCAGCCTGCCGACGCTTTCCGACGAGAAGCATCTCGTGCAAGTCAGCATCTCCCACTCCATGCCCATGGCGCAAGCGGCGGGCCAGGCGGGTATGCCCGTGAGCACGCTGAAAGATCTCAACGCAGCGTTCCGCGGAAGCACAATGGACGCAGGTGCGGTTTCCTACGTGTTGCTGCCGGCAGATCATGCCCAGCAATTTCGCGACTCGCTGCTGCAGCAGCCGGACACTGCCGCAAACCCCGCTCAACTTTCTGATTCCGCGGATACGGACGAAAAGGCGCCGCATGCCAAAAAATCTTCGGTCGCGGCGGCAACGCATGAGAAAAGCCACACGGTAAAAAGCGGTGAGAGCCTCTGGGAAATCGCACGACGTTATTCCGTCAGCACCAGGAAGCTGCAGCTGTGGAATCATCTTCGTGGCGAGGCGCTCAAACCGGGGCAAGTACTCAAGGTGAGCGGCGGCAACTAACCGCATACACAAATAAAAAGGGCAGCCGAGGCTGCCCTTTTTTTCGACGACATTTACTGCGTCATGGCGTCAACAATTACATTTGCGCATTGTTGATCTTGATCTCGGTCTTCGATCGCAGCTGATCGATCAGCTCGCGTGTTGCCTCGGCGCCATAAGCCTGGGACATCTGCTGACGCAAGGCGTCACGCTCTTCCGGTGGCACCTTGGAAAGATCGCCGTCCTGCACCTTGTCCACAGCCAGGAGTGCGAAGGTTCCGTCGCCCATATCCACAGATGCAAACTGCGACTTGCCTGCTGCAGGATGCGGCATCAAAAACGCCTGCTTGAGCAAGGGTGCCGGTGTCGTGGTGGCTGAACCCTGCGGCGACTGGCTGCGAACCGCTTCCGGCGCGGTCTTTACAGTGACATGCACGGACTCGGCAACCGCCTGCATGGTCTCACCCTTGTTCAGCGATGCCACCATTTCTTCGGCCTGCTTCTTTTCGGCAGCCGCCGTGCGTTCGTCGAGAATCTTTTTCTGCACGTCGGCCTTGACCTCGGCCAGCGGGCGCAACGCGGCAGGTATGTGCTTGTCGATATGCAGCACCACCGAATGGTTGTTGCCCAGATCGATCAGGGCCGAGTTATTGCCCTGCACCAGCACGTCGTCGCCAAAAGCCGCCGCAACAAACTTGGGATTGGATGACAGCGCATCGCTACCTCCCTTGCGCGAGAACAGGGCCGTGGTCTTGATCGGCAGACCCAGCGCTGCAGCCGCCGGTTCAAGCGACGAAGGATTCTGGTAGGTATTGTCAGACAGCTTGCCTGCCACCTCGTTGTACTTTCTGTCCTTGCCGCCGCTCGAGAGCTCCTTCACCAGCTGATCGCGCACTTCGTTGAACGGCTTGGATTCGCCACTGCGAAGATCGCGCAGAAAGATAATATGGTAACCGTCCGGCGACAGCACGGGCTTGGAAATCTGGTTCTTCTGCAGCGCAAACATCGCCGCCTCGAACGGTGCATTGGTCACGCCCTTCTGCAGCCAGCCCAGGTCACCGCCCTGGATTTTTGAACCCAGATCGTCGGAATCCTGCTTCGCCAGACTGGCAAAATTGCCTGGCGTGGCCTGCGCTGCAATTTTCTCGGCCTTGGCCAGCGCGGCCTTCTGCTGATCCGGCGTGGCATTGGTCGGAACGTTGATCAGGATATGCGAAACCAGGCGCTGGTCGGGCTGCACGAAGCGCTGCTTCTCTTCCTCATAGCGCTTCTTGAGGTCTTCGTCGCTGGGCGCTGCATCGGGCTTGAGGTCGGCGCCGTTCACTTCGAGGTATTTCACCGATACCTGCTCGGGATTCATGTAGTCGGCCTGATGCGCCTTGTAGTAGGCGTCGATCTGCGCGTCGGTAACCTGAGCATCGGCAAGCTTGGGTGCCGGCAACACGAAATAACGCAGGTCGCGACGCTGGCTTATGAGGCTCATAAAACGATTCATCGCCGCATCGGTAACGATCGTGCTTTCGTTGATCGCGTCGGGAATCAGCTGGCGCGACAGCGACGCCCGAATGTCATTCTCGAAACTGTCCGGCGTCTTGCGCTGGCTTTCAAGGTAAGTGCGGTATGTCGTGGGATCGAACTGGTTGTTCAGTTGAAAAGCCGGGATCGTCGCGATGTAATCGCGCACGGCCTGATCGGATACGCGCATACCCCAGTCATCGTTCGCCTGCAACAAAAGCTGCTGGTCAACCATGGCATCAAGGATCTGCTGCTTGGCTTCTGGCCTTTCAAATACGCTGGAATCGAAATGATCACCTTGCTCATCAGCAGCCTGCTGACGCAGCTGGTTTACGCGCGTCTGAAAATCATTCTGGGTGATTTCGTGCTTGCCCACCTTGGCCACGAACGTATCGTTGCGCGAGGTGAAATAGCTTTCCATACCGAACAGCGACATCGCCAAAACGCAAATACCCAAAAGAATGACCGAGGGCCATCCATGCATCTTGTTACGTATTGCCTGCAGCATTGAAATCTTCCCGCAACGTGATTGATGGCGCGTAAAACGGGTGATACATGAGTAGGCAGAGATCACCGCAAGCGGCTGCTACTGATCTACCGCACCCCAACAAACGCGCACTGCCGAAATAACAAAGGCGCCACAGGGGCGCCCTTGCGAACTGTGGCGGAGCGGACGGGACTCGAACCCGCGACCTCCGGCGTGACAGGCCAGCATTCTAACCAACTGAACTACCGCTCCACATTTTTCTGGTGGGTGCTGTAGGGATCGAACCTACGACCACCGCCTTGTAAGGGCGACGCTCTACCGCTGAGCTAAGCACCCAGAACCAAGCAGCCGCTTAGTTTAAGGCATCCTTGAGGGTCTTGCCAGCTTTGAAAGCGGGCACTTTCGAAGCCTTGATCTTGATCGCTTCGTTCGTGCGCGGGTTACGGCCTGTGCGTGCCGCGCGCTTGCGCACGGTGAAAGTGCCGAAACCAACCACCGAAACGTCCTCGCCAGCCTTCAACGACTTCTGCACAGTCGCGAAGAACGCCTCGAGTGCGCGGCCAGCATCGGCCTTGGTCAACTCGGCGGTTTCGGCGATGGCATTGATCAGATCAGTTTTGTTCATTGAGAAACTCCATTAATTCGGTTTACGGCCGGCGTGAACCAGTGGTGGAAAAAAGGCGCCGACGCGGATGGTTAACTGTTTGCTCTTACTCTTGAGTGCCGTTACGCAATCCCGCATCACTGCGCTCACACGTCACTCCGGGATTGCGATAACGTCTTTATACCAGTGCGTTGCCAGACTCCGCAACACAAGCTGCACCAACGTTTTCGGGCTGTACACACTTGACAAAATCAATTGCAAAACAAACGCGAAACAGATACGTCCAAAGTCTATACGGCAACAACCTGCATTCGTAAAAAATGCTCCGCCAATGCGGAGCATTAGTTCAAATCGATCGGCTTATATTCACGCCATCAGCGAAAGCGCATCAATGCGTGCGTGAGTGCACTTCGGGCGGTTCACCAACGGCAGCCGTAGGCGTTTCCTCTTTGGCCTGATTCGGCTGCAGCGGACGCTCCAGTGCGATATCCAGCACCTCGTCAATCCAGCGCACCGGATGAATTTCCAGCGACGACGTGATGTTGGCCGGCATGTCCGCCAGGTCCTTCTTGTTTTCCTCTGGAATGATCACGGTGGTGATACCGCCGCGATGAGCAGCCAGAAGTTTTTCCTTTAGCCCACCGATCGGCAGCACACGTCCACGCAGGGTGATCTCTCCGGT
>CBAAAD010000097.1:4737-8453 GCA_964658785.1 uncultured Methylobacterium sp. | reverse complement strand
TTTATTCCTCTTCAAGCCGCGAGAATCCGCCATGCGAGTTGTTGATTTACGCAGCGATACGGTCACCCAGCCGACCCAGGCCATGCGCGAAACGATGCTGCTGGCCGATGTGGGCGACGACGTTTACGGCGAAGACCCCACCGTCAACGCGCTGCAGCAGCGGCTGGCCGACGACCTCGGTTTCGAGGCCGGGCTTTTCGTGCCCACCGGCACCCAGTCCAACTTGCTGGCGCTGATGGCGCACTGCGAGCGCGGCGACGAATATCTGGTGGGCGCCGACGCCCATACCTTCCGCTGGGAAGGCGGCGGCGCGGCCGTGCTCGGCTCCATCCAGCCACAGCCGATTCCGCAGGATGCCGACGGCACACTGCCGCTGGACAAGGTCATTGCCGCGATCAAGCCGATTGATCCGCACTTTCCGCGCACCAAGGTGCTGGCGCTGGAAAACACCTGGTGGGGCCGCGTGCTGCCGCAGGACTATCTGAAAGCCGCGCACGACCTGACCCGCGAACGCGGGCTCGGCCTGCATCTGGACGGTGCGCGCCTGTTCAACGCCGCGGTTGCCAGCAACATCCCGGCGCGCGAGATCGCGCAGCACTTCGATAGCGTATCGGTCTGCCTGTCGAAGGGACTGGGCGCGCCGGTGGGTTCCGTGCTCGTCGGCTCGCGGACGCTGATCGACAAGGCGCGACGCTGGCGCAAAGTCGCCGGCGGCGGCTGGCGCCAGGCCGGGCTGCTCGCCGCGGCGTGCATCTACGCCCTCGATCACCATGTCGCGCGGCTGGCCGACGACCATCGCCGCGCCGCCTATCTGGCCGGCCGCCTGCGCGAGATCGCCGGCGTCAACCTGCTGGGACAGTTCACCAACATGGTCTATGTCGACGTGCCCGCCGATCGCTTGCGCGATTTGGACGTCCATATGAAAGCAGCCGGTATTCGCATCAGCATCGGCTATCTGCCGACGCTGCGCTTGGTGACGCATCTGGATGTGGATGATGAGGGGGTGGAGAGGGTGGTCGAGGCGTTCCGCTCTTTTTTTGCTCGGGCGTAGTTTTTTCGCAACGCTGCTGGTTTAGAGCTTTCGCCCTCCGCGAGGTACTTCTCTTTTGCTTGTCCACACGCGCGCGTTAGCGTGCGTGAACAGCGAAGCTGGCCCGAAGGGCGACGCGCTTTCAGCCCAGAGTAAAAGAGAAGTACCCAGAGAAAACGACACCCCGCTTGCCGGGCGTTCGGCAACTGCTCCTGCGTTGCTCTATCTCGGGCATCCATGCCCTCGCCATCCCCGGCAAGTCCGTGAGCTGGGGCCGATTCCCCTGCGGGCCTATCGACCTCACCTCACCGCCACAGATAGGATTCGAAAATTGCAACTCGCGCTTTGTTTTTTCGCCTTAGTCAAAATTCGACTAAGCGCTACTGCCGTCAAGTCCACTGTGACTAACTTTGTTAAGGATTAAACGTCAAGCCTCCATGTGCTCGATATGTAAACTCGTGATCCAGAAACATTGAACGAACACCTAATTTCGGAATGCGCGTTAAGCGCGCGGCATGGCCGCTTGACGAATTCTGTGTCTAGCCGGAATATCTGGCGTAGACGCTTGGATATGAGAATTAACAAGGTTTGAGCGTCTTAGGTAGGGCGTTGATCGGACTAGAAAACTTACGCCCTTCGCGATTGATCCTTGCACTAAATTGGGAGGTTCATATGTTTAATAGCCGAGTCACAGGTGGTATTTTTTTTGCAAGCGATGCAGCTCGCGGCGAAAGAATCAAGTCTCAGGTAGTTGATGGCGACTCGGTAACACTCGGGCTGAAAGATGAGCATGTTCTTGTTAGGGTCACTGCATCAACACACCCAGGTCATTACGAAGGCGTCATCTATGGATTTGAGCCGAGCTACGAATGCTCTTTTAGCGGTTTAGAAATTGGCCAAAAAATCAATTTCAATGAGATCCATATTTTCGGTTGCTCATAGACTTGCCGCTCGCTTATTCATGAGGGCATGCTTTCGGGACCTTCGATGTTACTTTTATAGCTCAAGACAAAGGCACGTTCATGACCCGGATCTATACGATTTTAGCCGTGGGCTTACTCATCGGCCAAAGCGCGGACGCTCAAGTAACGTGCACACGAGTAGGTGACCAAACATTCTGTAATGGGTCCTTGCAGCAAGCACGACCGTCGCAGCCACCGACTTCGGTAAATCCATTTGGAAGTTATGATAGCGGATACAAAAAAGGCGCTTTAGCTGAGTTAACGGACCTTTATTTCGCGGGAAAAATTTCTCCAGAAAAAAGAGAGATGTTTCTTGCTGATGTAGCAGAAAATGGTGGGGATGCGACTTGGTTCCGCAACGATATGGCGATTAAAGATCAGCAGCAACGGTCCGAATCAAGTGCGACATCATCTGTACAGGCGGGACAAACAAAACCTCAGGCGGGGACGCCAACAGTGACCGAACGCCTTAAAGAACTGGATGCTCTACTCAAGTCAGGTGCGGTGAGCCAGACTGAGTATGATGCCAAGCGCAGAGAAATTTTAAATTCGCTCTAGCGCCATACTAAAAAGCTCCTTAGAAAAATTTCTTTCAATATCAATCGACTGATGATCTTTCCTTTGAGGTATCAGGCTTTCGCTGGCGATGATGGTAGTGTCTCTCTGTTGTGTTCTGCTTGTCAGTGTTCGCCGCCCCGAAACACTTCAGGCTGCATTAGCGAAATTCCGAGCCGTTCCGGTCACATCCCGTCGAAAATATACAGTTTTCGCATGGTCCTTTAACGTCAGGTGCAGACTGCTGCGTGTGCTCTTTTATGAGCATTGTGCTCAGGCTATCGAAAAGACTGTTGCCCTGCTGTACATGGCTAACAAAAGTTATTTCCGCTGAGAAAAATGTAAGGGCGCCCTGACGGTCGCTGCGTCATTCGCATGCTTCCGTGCCCTTGATCTACCAACACCCCTGTGCGGCGGTGAGCTGAGGTCGACAGGGCCGAAGGGGAATCGGCATGGATGCCGATTCCTTTTCGTCAGGGCAAGAAGCCCTGTCGAAAAGCCCGGCCTCGGCTCACGGACTTGCCCGGCAAGCGCCAAATGGGGTGTCGTTTTCTCTTTATCTCTTGCCGACACTGTAGGCTCAGCGTTGAGAGCCCGGCGTGCGCGCCCGTTTCTCTTGAGGTCTCTCGACCGTTAACCAGCACGGTGCCGCACGCCGGTTTCTCACGCCTACGCCCGAACAGTTGCCCGACTATCGCTCGAATCGATAAGGCTGGGCTTGTGCGTGAGAGCTCTCGACATCGGATTTTAACGGAGACGCGTCATGCTCGGTATCGGTATCGATGTTGGCAAATATTTCCTAGATCTCGCACGCCATGATCTGCCAAGCGTTTGGCGGTTTGAGAACACCGCATCCGGCATTGCAGGCTTGCTCCAGCAGGTCACCGCATGGGGTGAATCCAGAGTAGTTCTTGAGGCAACCGGTGGCTTCGAAGTGGCTGTCCTCACGGCGTTAGTTGAGGCCGAACAGGTCGTTTGCCGCATTAATCCTCGGCAGGCACGCAACTTTGCTCGGGCCACCGGACAGTTGGCCAAGACCGACGCTCTGGATGCCAAAGGGCTGGCCGACATGGCCAAGTGCATGTTTCACAAGCTTCCCCGTTACATCGCTCCGCAGGCCTGGCAAACGGTCCTGGCCGCTTTTGTTACTCGCCGTGCCCAGGTCGGTC
>CBAAAD010000097.1:0-4727 GCA_964658785.1 uncultured Methylobacterium sp. | reverse complement strand
ACAGACTCAACAACTCCAGGCGATGTCCTTACCCGAGCTGCGCGCGCTGGCGATGTCATCGCTGGAGACGCTCCAAGCCGAACGTGATGCCCTCACCGATCGTATCGCTGAGCTGGCGGCGCCGCATCTGACGCAGGCCTGGCAATCCATCAAGGGCGTGGGTCCGGTCGTGCAAGCCACGTTGCTCAGCCAACTTCCCGAACTCGGATCGCTCTCCCGACAACAGATCGCCAAGCTTGTAGGCGTGGCCCCGCTCAACAGGGATAGCGGGACTCTTAAAGGACGACGCGGCATTTTTGGAGGGCGCCGTGCGGTGCGCACTGTTCTCTACATGGCAGCGATGGTGGCGGTACGATGGCAACCTCAGTTTAAGGCGTTCTACCAGGCCCTCAAGGCACGAGGCAAACCGTCTAAGGTCGCGCTGGTGGCAGTGATGCGAAAGCTAGTGGTCGTGCTCAACGCCCGATTGCGCGATGAGCGTTTCGCCGCCGCTTCGCCGGTGTAAACCAAGTTGTTCAAGACAGTTGCTGGGTACTTCTCTTTTGGACAAGCAAAAGAGACGTGCCTCGCGCTCCGAAGGAGCGTGAAAGCTCTTGAGCTTTTTATTCCGAATATAGATGGCGAACAGCGGAAGGTTGAAAGCGTTGCGCACGCTGGCCCTTCGACTCCGCTCCGCTACGCTCAGGGTGAACGGAGTTTGAGGATTGATCGAAGTGTGGTGGCGACGACGTTGGGTAGTGAGCGGATCCGGGCATGTTCGGCGCGGAATTCGTTGATCATGACCGCGTGGCCTAGGTCGAAAAAACGCGCCATTGCAGGTGCACCAAGTCAGTCCGCCGCAGGCGCCTTCTTCCCCACCACCGCCACCTTGTCAAACTTCCGAATGAAATCCCGCACCTGCGGATACACCGTCTCGCGCCAGCGGCGGCCGCTGAAAATGCCGTAGTGGCCGGCGCCTTCGATCACTTTGTGCGCGCGGCGCTTTGCCGGCACGCCGCTGCACAGGTCGTGCGCGGCTTCGGTCTGGCCGAGGCCGGAGATATCGTCCAGCTCGCCTTCGATGGTCAGCAAAGCGGTGGTCTTGATCGCCGAAGGCGTGACGCGCTCGCCGGCAACGTCCCACAACCCGCGAGGGAGCAGGAATTCCTGGAACACTTTTTCTATGGTGTCGAGGTAGAACTCGGCCGGCATGTCGAGCACGGCGTTGTATTCGTCGTAGAACTTGCGGTGTGACTCGGCGTCTTCCATGTCGCCGCGCAGCAGGTCCTGGTAGAAATCCCAGTGCGAGTTCAGGTGGCGATTGGGGTTCATCGCGATGAATCCGGCGTGCTGCAGAAAGCCCGGATACACCTCGCGGCCGTGGCCGGGGTAGTTGGCCGGCACGGTGTGGATAACATTGCTTTCGAACCACGACAGCGGCTGCGTGGTAGCCAGATTGTTGACGCTGGTGGGGCTGAGGCGCGGGTCGATCGGGCCGCCCATCATGGTCATGCTGCGCGGGGTTTTCTCGCCGCGGGCGGCCATCAGCGAAATGGCGGCAAGCACGGGCACCGTCGGCTGACAGACGGAGATGACGTGGACGTTATCGGAGCCGATGTGGCGGATGAATTCCTCGATATAAGCGACGTAGTCATCGAGGTTGAAGGCGCCCAATTCGAGCGGCACCATGCGCGCGTCGACCCAGTCGGTGATGTAGACCTTGTGATCGTGCAGCAGGGTGCGCACGGTATCGCGCAGCAGGGTGGCGTGGTGGCCGGACAGCGGCGCCACTACCAGCACGATCGGATCGTGCTTCATTTTTTCGATGGTGGCCGGATCGTCGCTGAAGCGCTTGAAGCGTTTCAGCTGGCAGAAAGGCTTGTCCAGCGCCACGCGTTCAATCACCGCGATTTCGTGATCGTGCGCCATGGCGCTGGTGATGCCGAATTCGGGTTTTTCGTATTCCTTGCCCAGACGGTGCATCAACTCGTAGCCGGCCGCGATGCGCTGCGCGCCGCTGAGCTTGCCGAGCGGGCTGCTGTTGTCGTTGAGCATGCGCGCGTTGGCCTGCGCGAAGTAGCTCAAGGGACCGAGAAACGCACGCTGCCATTCATGGAGTTGATAGAGCATCGAAGAGACCGGCTGGCTAGAAGGAATTCTCCCATCTTAGCGCGGATTTCGGCGGTCTGCTGCGTTGCGGTACTTGTCGACCACGGCGCGACAGCGCTTTTTCAATCAATTACTTGGAAAAGATTCCGCGCATTGGCTTGTGCACTGGTCTTACAGGTATCTGCAGCGCAGCAGCAGTTCGTCCACGCCCTGCGTGTCGCCCATGCCTTCGCGCCATGCCAGCGGCTTTTGAAAACGCACGCCCAGCGGCATGAACACGCGGTTGTACCACCACATGGCGCGCTTGCGCTGGTGGGTGAGAAACCACAGCCCGAGGTCGAGCAGGCGCGAGGATTTGGGCTGCATGCCGTAGACGGCGCTGTGCTCGATGGTGAAGCCGTGCTGGGCCAGTCGCGAGACGATCTGTTCCGGCTCGTACCGGCGGCAGTGGCCGACGAAATCGTCGAAAGGGGTCCAGGCCTCGGGATGCAGCGGCACGGAAAGCAGCAGGGTGGCGCCGGGCTTGGCCACGCGCGCCAGCTCGGTCAGGGCGGCGTTGTCGTCGTCGACGTGCTCAAGAATGTCCAGCGCGCAGATCAGCTCGAAGCGGGCGTCGTTGCAGGGCAGTGCACCGATCATGCCGTGCACGGCGTCGGCGCCGCGCTGGTGCAGGCGATGCAGGGCGGCATGGCTCAGGTCGACAAAGCAGGTGCCGTCAAGCGGCATGCGCGGGCGCAGGCCCGGCGCCACTTCCAGCCGATGCGGCGCGGTGGATGCCAGCTCGCTGAGCAGCGGCCAGGTGTTGAAGCGATCCGGATCGATCAGCTGCGCATCGGCCCACAGCGTTTCGTAAAAGCCGCGATTGGCGCGGATCAGCTCGGCGTCGGTGCGGGCGTGGGCGGGCGAGCTGGACATGGTCGAATGGAATCCTGCGTGGATGGAGCGGGAGGCTTCAGCCGAGCATGCGAATCTCGGTGCCGGCGGCCAGATCGTGCAGCGCCCGCCGCCGACGGTTGAACAACGCTACCGCAAACCATACCGCCCACGCGACCAGCACGGCCCACAGCGTGTGCGGCAATCCCAGGACGGGTTCAAGCAAAAGCAGGAGCAGCGGCGCGGCGGCGACCAGCAGACGGATCACGGATTGCTGTAGCGAGGGCGTGGTGCCCGCCGTATTGGTCAGGCGCATGCGCCATGGCCGCATGCCGACAGTCTGCCCGCCGCGTCGCCATGCGCTGATGAAGTACGCCGCCCCGACGGCTCCCTGCAACACCTGATACCAGGCCGGCACCGATGTCGTTGCGCCGGTGCGGATCAGCTGGCCGCCGGTTGCCAGCTGGCACAGCAGGCCGACCACCATCACGATCGCCACCACGATCAGCATGTCGTAGACCAGCGCCAGCAGGCGCCGCCACAGCGGACAGGGAATATCGGTGGTGTGCAGCGTGGTCGGCATCGGCGGCTTGTCGCTTGCGTAGTGCGCGCGCAATGGCCAGCATCGTGCGCATGAAGAAGGAAGACATCAATGAAAAGGGCAGCCCGCCCAGTATCGCCGAAGCCGATCGGCACAGCATCGATGCATTTATCGAGCGCGTGTGGTCGGAGGACGGCCTGGCCGATCGCACGCTGGAAGCGTATCGACGCGATCTGGAAGCGCTGGCGGCATGGCTGGCCACGCGTCAGCGCACGCTGCGCACCGCACAGCGCGAAGATATTTCCGGTTTTCACGGGCGGGCGTCGGGCAGCGCGCAGCCCGTGGCGATTCGCTCGATCGCGCGGCGGCAGTCGGCGTTTCGCCGCTATTACGCGTTTCTGGCGCGCAACGAGCCGGGTTTTGCCGACCCGACGTTGCTGATCGAACGGCCGCGCATGCCGCGCAGCCTGCCCAAGGCGCTGGCCGAGCGCGAGATCGTCGGCCTGCTCAACGCGCCGGATGTCACCACCGTGCTCGGCCAGCGCGACCGCGCGATGCTGGAGTTGATGTATGCGTCGGGCTTGCGCGTGTCCGAGCTGGTCGAGCTGCCGCTGGCCGCGCTCAACACGCGCCAGGGCGTGCTGCGCGTCACCGGCAAAGGCGGCAAGGATCGGCTGGTGCCGGTGGGCGAGGTGGCGCTGGAGTACATCAACAGCTACCTCAGCGGCGCGCGGCCGGAGCTGGCCAGGGGCCGTCAGCCGCTGGCGCTGTTTCTCAGCCGGCGCGGCGAAGGCATGACGCGGCAGATGTTCTGGACGCTGGTGAAACGCTACGCGCTGCAGGTCGGCATCAACGCCAAGCGCATTTCACCGCACGTGCTGCGGCATTCGTTCGCCACGCACCTGCTCAATCACGGTGCCGATCTGCGCGCGCTGCAGATGCTGCTGGGGCACAGCTCGCTCAGCACCACGCAGATCTACACGCTGGTGGCGAAAGAGGGTTTGAAGCGGCTGCATGCGCAGCATCATCCGCGCGGTTGATACATCGCGCGGAGTACGCTCTTAGACGTCCGCCCACATGCGCATAAGGTTGGCGTGCGATTTGCTGATCGCGTCGAACGTCGCACTTTTCCCCTCGCGCCCAAAGATGTTCCGTTTGGCGTTTTGCAGGTCCCACAGCAGCTCGCGCTGGCTGGCGTCGCGGACCTGACTCTGCACCCAGATCA
>CBAAAD010000096.1:0-8484 GCA_964658785.1 uncultured Methylobacterium sp. | reverse complement strand
ACTTGCCGGCGACGGTTTAGGCGCGCTGCGCACCGCCATCTACGGTTGGCTGGCCGACTGCACGGATGCGGCGGCGATACACGCCATTCGCGCGGCGCTCGATGCGGGGACGGCGTTTGTCGATGCGCAGCAGGCCAGTCGCGATGGGCTGGAAGCGGGTGCACGTGGATTGGCGATCACGCTGGCGCGCTGCGCCGCGGCCGCCCTGCTCGCCCGGCAGGCCACGTGGTCCGGCGCACGCGGCGACGCAAGGCCTGCGGCCGCGTCGCGACGCTTTGTCGGACACGGCCTGCTGCGGCTGAGCACGCAAGAGGCGGGCGATACCGCACTGTTGCTCGGTTGATGCTCTGCGCGAGACCATCAACGACGCGCTATCCGAGCCAAAAAACA
Source organism: uncultured Methylobacterium sp. (assembly GCA_964658785.1). Lineage (GTDB taxonomy): Bacteria > Pseudomonadota > Gammaproteobacteria > Xanthomonadales > Rhodanobacteraceae > Rhodanobacter. Next base: position 8,094 of record CBAAAD010000096.1, on the reverse strand, counting down.
CATGGCAGCACGCGCGAAAAGCGCTCCGCGAGCGCAGCAGCTAAAATAGGCGAATCCTCAACTTGGCTAATCCCATGCAGCATCTGACCATCGTCACCACCGGCGGCACCATCGACAAGATCTATTTCGACGACAAGTCGGACTACAAGATCGGCGCGCCGCAGATCGGCGAGATCCTCGCGCAGCTCGGCGTGGCCTTTCAGTTCGAGGTGATTCCGATTCTGCGCAAGGACAGCCTGCACATGGGGGCGGACGATCGCACCCTGGTCCGTTCGACCATCGAAGGCCAGGCCAACCGGCACGTGCTGGTGACCCATGGCACCGACACCATGGTGGAAACCGCCCGCGAGCTTGCCGCTATCGAAGGCAAGGTGATCGTGCTGACCGGCGCCCTGAATCCCGCGCGTTTTCAGGGTTCCGACGCGGTGTTCAATATCGGCTGCGCGGTTGCCGCCGTGCAGACGCTGCCTGACGGCGTGTATATCGCCATGAACGGCCGCGTGTGGGATCCGGCCAAGGTGCGCAAGAATCGCGATGCAAATCGCTTCGAGGAAGCGGCGGACTGATCCAGTTCGTTCTGTCGATCGGTCGACAGCGTGACGAATGCCGGAAACAAGAAAAGGGCCCGACGATATGCCGTCAGGCCCTTTTTTATGCACTTGAGATCAATCAATGGCGAGGCGAATCGTCCTGCCCTGCCTTTCGACTTACCAGCTGGCTTTCAGCGATACGCCCGAGAACGCCGCATACGCGTTGAGCGAGATGTAATACGTACCCGATGGCGCGGTGAAGCTGCAGCTTTCCGCGTTGCCGGTCTTGTAAGGGCGGCAGGTGTAGCTGCTGGTGGTCGGCGCGGAGCCGAGCTTGACGTAGAGATCCGCATCACCCGTACCGCCTGAAGTGGCGATGGTCAGCGTGCCCGACCCGGCCGGCACGGTCACCGTGTAGTTCAACGAAGCCCCCTTGGCGGCGCTCAATCCGGTAACGGCCACACCATTCTGCAAACCACCGGTGCTACCGCCGCCGCCCGTGCCCGGGCAGGTCACGCCGACGCCGTTGAAGGCCGCGATCACGTCGTTCTTGTTGTAACCCAGATCGGTCGCCGCCGACTCCACGCCGCAGGCGCCGGAGTTGAAGGTTGACGTGGCCGTCCAGTACACCTTGTTGGCCAGCGCATAAACCTGGAAGGCCTTTTTGGTATCCCAGCCGGAGGTCTTGGCCAGCAGGCAGAACGACTTGTTGTAGACGCCGCTGGAGTAATGCACGTCGAGGCTCGACGTGTAGTTGGCGGCGTTGTCGATCGAGCCACCATCCTGCGGCGGGTTGCACATATAGCGCAGCGCCGTGCCGTTCTTGATGATGTCCGCACCCACCAGAAAGTCGTTGGTACCGCGGTCGAAATACTCCGACGCCTCACCGGCTATATCCGAATAGGCCTCGTTCATGCCGCCGGACTGCCCCGTGTACTGCAATGCCGAATGCTGCTCGGTATAACCGTGGCTGATCTCGTGACCGGTCACATCCAGCGACACCAGCGGATAGAACGTGGTGGCGCCGTCGCCGAAGCTCATTACCGAACCGTCCCAGAACGCGTTCTCGTAATTCTTGCCGTAATGCACCTTCATCACCAGCGAAAAGCTCAGCGGATTGCCGCCGGTGTAGCCCTGATACATGTCGTGCACCACGCTGCCGAAGTGGTGCGCGTCGTTGGCCGGCGAGTACGCGCCGTTGATCGCATCGGTGTTGCTGGTCGGGCAGATAAAGCTCACCAGGGTGCCGGCGCCGGACGTGGCGTTCTTGAGGTTGTAGGTGGCCACGTCGGTATTTTTCAGCGTGCAGGTGGTGCCCGACTGGGTCACGTTGAGCGCGGCGTAGTCCGTGCCGTAAGTGTATTTGCCGGTCTTGGTGTTGCCGCCCGGGCCGTTGGCGCTGGCGTCGGTGAGGCCGTCCCAGCTCTGGATCACCTCACCGGTATTCGCATCGATGATGGCGGTAGGTCGGCTCGGCTTTTGCGGGTCATCCACAAAGTACGACACGCGATACACCAGCCGCGTCGGGCCGTTCTCCTGCGGATAGACGAACAGGTCGCTCTGCGGGTTCTGCATGGTGGTGCCCGCCACCAGCACGGTGTGCGCGTGTCCCTTGAGCACATTGATGGCGGCAGCGGCCGTCAGTTTGGGGACGACCGAAATCAAGTCGGCCGCGGTGCTTTGCATCAGCTCGCCGGTGGCGCGCAGCGCGTTGCCGCTGGCATCCTGCACCACGGCAATGCTGCGGCCATACACCGGCACGCCGCGATAAAGCTGCTGCTGGCGCACGACCTGGGCGCCATTGGCCAGCGGCACGGCGTTGCGCGCCACCAGGCTCATGTCCTGACCGAGATTCAAACGTACGGCCAGCGTGCTGACCGGCTGCGCGGCGAGGTTTTGCGCACGCAGGGTTTGTGTGGTGGAAGCGGTGGCGGTTGACGCGGCAACCATGCCGATCGTTGCAAACATCAGCTTTGAGCGAAAAGTGTTGAGCATTAGGTGAGAACTCCACGATGTGTGGGGACAAAACCGCCCGATGCGGCCGTGTAGACCCCATTCCAGTTCGCCGTGCTGGCGGCACGGCCTCGCACTCGTTGACTGCCCGGCGCTCCCGGAGCAGGTTCTGCTCGCGTCCCATCCCCTCGTGCTTGTGGCGGGGCTCGATTGCTGACGCGGCGCTGGCTAGCGGCGGATATGGACGGGTGATCGTCGATCCATCCGCTGTCAGCCAGACCACTTGACGTTATTACTTGCGAATTAGCCAGGCAATACGAATATTTCTTACGATTGTCGACTGGCTCACAAAACGCTCGTGAAGGCCGAAGTGCCAGGCTATCAGCGGACCAGCACGCAAAACGGCTCGCCGAATGAAAGGCGAGCCGCAGAGGATTTCGTTATATTTTGCGAATCAGCAGCCGTTGAGCGCGTCGAAGCATGACTCTTCGCAGCAAGCCGATCAGAGCATCCCGGTCTCGAGCTTGGCCGCATCGGACATCATCGAATGCGTCCACGGCGGGTCGAACACCAGATCCACATCCGCTTCGACGATGGTGGGGATCATCTCCAGCTTCGTTCGCGCGTCGTCCACCAGAATATCGCCCATGCCGCAGCCCGGCGCGGTGAGCGTGAGCTTGACGTAGACCTTGCGATCGCCCGACTCAGTCTGCTCGAGGCTGAGGTCGTAGACCAGGCCGAGCTCCACCACGTTGACCGGAATCTCCGGGTCGAAAACGGTGCGCAGCTGATCCCACGCGACCCTCTCCACATCCGCATCGGACGCATTGGCCGCCAGCTCGATGGCCGGCGGCAGCTCCTTGCCCAGCGCATCGGCCTCCTTGCCGGCAATGCGGAAAAGATTGCCTTCCACGTAGACGGTAAAGCTCCCGCCCAGCGCCTGCGTGATGTAGCCGATCTGACCGGCCGGCAACACCACCACTTCGCCCTGCGGCACCATCACCGCGCTGCAGTCGCGCTGCAGGGTGAAAGGTTCGCTGCTCAAACTGAAACCGCTCATGCCACCTGCCAATGCGCTGTCTGCGAAAAAACGTCGACGGAACGGCAGAACGCCGTGTCCAGTCGCCCATTATGCCGCCCGCGACGCGAGCTGGCTTCAGAAAGATCAGGCCGGAATGACAGAACTCAAGAATCCGGGACGAGAAGAGCCCGCGGCCAGCCGCGTTATGATGACCGCTTTGCCCGATGGATGAATGCCTGATGGCGCACTGCATGACCCGACATAGCCCGATGCTTCCCCATCTGCCAGCACTGCGCGCATGCCGGATCAGCGTATGAGTGCGCGGTCGGTTTTCGGGCTGGTATTTTCTGTATTCATTGCAGCCATGCTTAGCTTGGCCGCCGGCGCGCTGTGGATGGTGATCACGCTTTATCAGCGCCACCCGCTGCCCTGGCTGGCGCTGCCGATTGCCGTCGTTCTGGCCTGGGCCATACGCAATGGCGTGCGCAGGCCCGGCAACGGCGCCGCCCTGCTCGCCGTGCTGGCCACTTTATTGGCATCGATCTACGTCAGCATGCTGATTGCGGCGGCGCAGATCGCCGGCAGCATGGGGCTGGGCCTGATCGATACGCTCCAGACGGCCGGCGTCGGCATGCTATGGCAGCTGGCGCGGGTCGGCTTTACCGTGTCGGCAGGCGCCTGGACGGTAGTGGCGATGCTGCTGGCGGCGTGGCTGGGCGGTCGCCCGGCGCCCATCAAAAAGCGGCCGAATTAACAATCAGGAATAACCGTCAGGTGTCCAGCGACTTCAGCTCGCTGACCAGTTCGCCCGCCGCCGCCTGCCCGTCGCCGTAAAGCATGCGGGTGTTGTCAGCGTAGAACAGCGCGTTCTCGATGCCCGCAAAACCGGTGCCCTTGCCGCGTTTCACCACGATCACGTGCTTGGCGTTGCTCACGTCGAGAATCGGCATGCCGTAGATCGGCGAGGCCGGATCGGTCTTGGCCAGTGGATTGACCACGTCGTTGGCGCCGATCACCAGCGCCACGTCGGTGGCCGGAAATTCCGGGTTGATCTCGTCCATGTCCGCAATCAGGTCGTACGGCACGCCAGCCTCGGCCAGCAGCACGTTCATGTGGCCCGGCATGCGGCCGGCAACGGGATGAATGGCGAACTTCACCTTGACCCCGCGCTTGATGAGCAGCTGGGCGAACTCCCACACCTTGTGCTGCGCCTGGGCCACGGCCATGCCATAGCCGGGCACGATCACCACGCGCTCGGCGTAGGCCATCATCACGGCAGCATCGGCCGCGTCGACCGGCTTTTGCGCGCCGTCGATCGCCTGCGCTTCGCCGCCGCTGGCGCCAAAGCTGCCGAACAGCACGTTGCCGATCGAACGGTTCATCGCCTTGGCCATCAGCTGGGTCAGCAGCGTGCCGGCCGCGCCGACCACGGTGCCGGCGATGATCATCGTCTCGTTGCCCAGCACAAAGCCCTCGAACGCCACGGCCAGCCCGGTGAAGGCGTTGTACAGCGAGATCACCACCGGCATGTCTGCGCCGCCGATCGGCAGCGTCATCATCAGGCCGAACAGCAGGGCCAGCGCAAAAAACGCCGCAATCAGCGGATAGCTGGCGAAACCGCTGGCCAGAAGAATGCCGATCACCACCGCCGCCGCGAGCAGCACCAGATTCACCGCGCGCTGCGCCGGAAACACGAAGCGCTTGTCCAGCCAGCCCTGCAATTTGGAAAACGCGATCAGCGAGCCGGAAAAGCTCACCGCGCCGATCAGCGCACCAAGCACGCCCAGCGCCAGCTCGATCGGCGACAGCGCCACCACCGCAACAACCGGATGCAGCGCGTCGATGGCCCAGGCCTCTGGCCGCAGCGGCGCCGTATCGGGCATGCCCTGCGTCAGCATTAGATGACGCACATAGCCGATCAGCTCCACCGCGCCGATCGCCGCCGCCGCGCCGCCGCCCATGCCGTTATAGAGCGCCACCATCTGCGGCATGGCCGTCATGGCAACCCGCTTGCCACTCCACCACGCCGCGCCGACGCCAACGACCACCGCCGCAATGATCAGCCCGCGATTGTGCATGTCCGGCAGGAAAAACGTGGCAAGCACCGCGACCAGCATGCCGTAGCCCGCCCACACGATGCCGCCGCGCGCGGTGCGCGGCGAGCTCATGCGCTTCAGGCCAAGGATGAAAAGCAGCGCCGCGAGGAAGTAGCAGGCCTTGATCAGCGTCGGCAGCCAGGTCATCACTTCAGCTCCTTGGCGGCTGCTTTGCCAGCATCGGGCTTGCTGGACTTGAACATTTCCAGCATTCGCTCCGTCACCACGTAACCGCCGGCGGCATTGCCGGCGCCCAGCAGCACGCCGATGAAGCCAATGGCCATTTCCAGCGGGGTTTCGGCATGGCCTAGCGCGATCATGGCGCCAACCAGCACAATACCGTGCACGAAATTGGACCCGGACATCAGCGGCGTGTGCAGGATCACCGGCACCCGCGCGATGATTTCATAACCGGTAAATGCCGCAAGCATGAAGATGTACAGCGCCAGGAAACCGTCGATCATGACCCCACCCCGCCAGGACTTAGTTGTCCGCACACTATACGGTTGCCAGTCAACCCGTGCGAGCCTGCTGCGTTGAATACGGGTGTCGAACCGATGGAGCCTGAGCATGCGTCAACCGACGATGCGGATGCCGTGCCCGTGAGCGCGGTCGCCGGAAGCCTGGAAAACGATCTGCTGCTGGACGGCGCGCACGAGACACCAGCCACGCTGGACGCGTTTCTGGCGCAGGTCGAGCGACGCGCCTTCCGCATGGCGGAACTCAATCTGCGTCATCGTGAGGATGCGATGGACGCCGTCCAGGACGCCATGCTGCGGCTGGTCAAGCATTACCGCGAAAAGCCCGCCGCCGAGTGGCCGCCGCTGTTCTGGGGCATCCTGCGCCGGCGCATCGTCGATCTGCAGCGCCGGCGCAAGGTACGCTCGATCGTGGTGGGCTGGCTGGGCGGTGGCAAGGACGACGAAGGCGGCGAGATGCCGGTATGGGAGCCTGCCGATCGCAGCCCCGGCCCGCTTGACCGCCTGCATGACTCGCAGTCCTACGCCGATATGGCCGACGCGGTAAAAAAGCTGCCGCAGCGCCAGCGCGAGGCGTTCATGCTGCGCATGCTGGAAGGTCTGGACGTCGCGGAAACCGCCCGGGCCATGGGCTGCTCCGAAGGCAGCGTCAAAACACATCTGTCGCGCGCCATGCACCATCTGCGCGACCAACTGGAGGACTGGCGATGACTACGCCTGGCAAAAACACGCTTGATTATCAAAGCGATGATCGGCCCGACTCACGCGATGAACAAATCGCCCGACGCGCGCGCGCGCTTTATCGCGAAGCCAGCCAGCGCATCGATCCGGTGACGGCGGGGCGCCTGCGAGCGGTTCGTCGAGAGGCACTGGGCGCTGCCAAGGCGCCGACGCGGCATACCGCGCGCTGGCTGGTGCCGACCGGCGCGTTCGCCGCCATTGCTGTTGCCATGCTGATGGTGTGGCAGCCGCTGTCGCATGGACCGACCGTTCCCACAAGTCAGCTCGTCAGCACCGAACAAAGCGCTGACTCGGACAATGATCTGCCGCCGGACGCGGAAAAAGCCGACCCGAGTCTCTACCAGAACCTCGATTTCTATGGGTGGCTGGCGGCCAATAGCGCATCGAATAATCAGCCGGTGAATCGCTGAGTCATGCGTCAATTTTTTTCGTGGATATTGCCTCTGATGCTGGCCGCGTCGATAGCCCCCTCATTGCACGCGCAGGGTTTCCCGGCACCGCCACCGCCGCGTCCATGGAGCAGCCTGAGCCCCGCACAACGCGACGTGCTGTCGCCGCTGCGCGACAAGTGGGACACCTTGCCGCCGCGCCGGCAGCAGAACATGCTGCAAAGGTCAGAACACTGGGTCACGCTGCCGCCGGAAAAGCGCGATGAAGTGCGGTTGCGTATCGCCCACTGGCAGGCCATGACGCCAGAGCAGCGCAAGGAGGCGCGCGCCAACCTGCAGCAGTTTCGTCAGCTGCCTCCGGAGGAACGGGCCAGATTGCACGCCACGTTCGAGCGTTTTCAGGAGCTGCCGCCAGAGCAGCGTGAGCGCCTGATGCAGCAATGGCGCGCCATGCCACCGGCGCAACGCATGCGATTCCAGGGCCAGCGTGCACCCGGATCTGGCGGGCACTGACGATCGTCCTGGCGACGCGGCAACTCAGCCGGTGAACCGCGTCTCGCCGGCGTGGCTGATGCAGCTCTTGGCCACCAGCTCGTCATTGAAATCCGGCTGCAGCACACCGTCGCGCACCAATAGCTCGACGAAATTGTAGACATTGCGCGCGTACATTTCCGACGCGTGCAGTGGCGCGCCAGCCGAAAGGTTCAGCGGCCCGAGGATTACCACGCCGCCGTGTTCGGCCCGCTCGCCCGGCTTGGTCAGCTCGCAGTTGCCGCCACTTTCGGCGGCCAGATCGACAATCAGCGCACCCGGCTTCATGCCATCGACCATCGCCGAGGTGAGAATTTTCGGCGCCGGGCGACCCGGTACCGCTGCCGTGGTGAC
>CBAAAD010000095.1:0-8497 GCA_964658785.1 uncultured Methylobacterium sp. | reverse complement strand
ATGAGCGAAATGTTTTCCCCAGTGAGCTTCAACCCACGTCCGCGGATCGAGCGTGTGACCTTGGCCAACGGCGATGTCTGCCATGTCATTGACGATGCCTTGCTCGAGCCGGAGCGGCTGGTTGCATGGGCCGGGGCACACAACGCAGCGTTTCGGGCTATCGATTTCAACGCGTACCCCGGCAATTATTTGATGCTGCCGGGACAGCTCAATGAAGCGCTGCAGGCGTTTTTCAACCAGCATATGCGCGGCAGGTTCGACGCGCGGCGTCTCTTGCACATGCGCTGCCGGCTGGCAATGGTGACCTTGCCACCGCCGCAGCTGAGGCCTTATCAGTGGCTGTGCCACAGCGACAACTTCGCGCTCGAGCGTTCGCAGAGTATCCAGGCGTCGGTGCTGTATCTGTTCAAGGATGTTGCGCTGGGTGGCACCGGTTTTTACCAGCCCACCCGATCGCCCAGCGAAACCAGGCAACTGTTCGCCGATTCCGCCACGCTGAGCAGCGAAGACTTCACCCGGCGCTACGGCATCCAGCCGGGCTATATCCACGCATCGAACGCCTACTTTGCGCGGATTGGCCATGTGCCTGCGCGCTGGAACCGGCTGATCTTCTACGACGGCAGCCTGCTGCATTCGGGCGACATCACGGCGCCCGACAAACTCAGTCCCGATCCTCTGAAAGGACGTCTCACCCTGAATGGCTTTTTTACCTGTCGGCGACATGCCGTGTGAGTCGGCAATGCGTTTGATTCTTCGCACTGCTCTCGCTGGCACTGATGTTGAACCCCGGTACCGAGCGTTGGGACCATGGATACGCCTGACGCATTCGATCCCGTGCACGTTGGAGTTCGGCTCATGAAAAGCATCACGCTCAGTGTCCTTTCGCTGGGTCTGTCGCTGATGGCAGCCCGCGTGGCCATGATCTGGTTCGCTTTCAGCCTGCATCTGAACAACTGATCCGGCCGGCTAAGTAAGCGATCAGTACTGCGCGAGCCTCGTCTCCAGGCGCAGCCGCTTGCGCAGGCTGGCGAGAATCGTGGCATCGGGAAAGGTTTTCAGCGCTGCGCGCAGCACCTGGATGTCCTGCCGCCAGCCCAGCTGATCCGCCAGGCGTGCCAGGGCTTTGCATGATTTGCTCTTGTGGGTTTCGCTGGCCTGGATCTTGACGCTAGCCAGACGATTGAGCGCATTGACGGCGTCGAGCTGCAGTCGCAGGCGCCGCACGCGTCGTCGCCAGCGGTGCAGGTTGGCCGGTGTGCCCTGTTCGGCGGCGTCGCGCTCCGCCTTATCGACCCGCCGATGGCTTTGCTTGATCGACTGCTGCAATGATTTTTGACTGACGCGCTTCCAGCGCAACTTGTCGAATACGATCGCAATATCCGCGATGGCTGCGATGCGGCGGGCGAAGTCCGGATCTTTACGCAGCTCGGCCTCCAGCAGCAGGTCGCGCCGCACCGCGAGCACCTGCGCGGCGATGGCCCATTCGCCCGTGCCGTCGTCCAGAGCCAGTTTTTCCGCCATTGCCACGACAACCTGCGAATCGCGCAGTGCCGACAGGCGCTTGGCCTGATTCCTCAGCGCGATGTCGATTTTCGCCGTTTCAGGCCCGACCGCGTCACTGACCAGGGCGAGCAGGCTGCGCAGCCTGCGTATGGCCTTGCGCGCCTCGTGTATGCCGCGATGTCGGTCCTTCCGATTGCCCAGCGCCTTGGCCACCGCCTTGCATTCCCTGCGGGCGAGCGCAGCCAGAAAAGCGCCGGTGACCGGTGGCGTATCGGCATTCATCAATCGAACGATCCTTGCTGACGAAGCGCCGAGTGTACGTCGCAAACCATCATGGCGTGACACTTTTACGGCGAACGCTGCAGATCGGTGCTCGCGAATCGTGGCATGACACACCCAGGTCATCTTCGGCTGGTTAAGTCGTGGAACCGATCGCTACCGGCGCGCCAGCATGAACAGTACGACCAGCTACGACCTGATCGACAGCGTGAAGGGTTCGACGAACCAGCGTCGCTTCGGCTTCGGCCTCTTTGGCGCCTGCCTGCTGGTGGCCGCCACCTACGTCGGTGTGCAGCTGACCCACGATCTGACCATCATCCCGTCGGGCACCGCGACCAGCTATTTCATGCTGGCGACGGCGCTGCTGATTGCGCTGGGCTTCGAGTTCGTCAATGGTTTCCATGACACCGCCAACGCCGTGGCCACAGTCATTTACACGCGCTCGCTGCCGGCCAGTTTTGCGGTGGTGTGGTCGGGCGGCTGGAATTTCGTCGGCGTGATGGTGTCCAGCGGCGCGGTGGCTTACGCGCTGCTGCAGCTGCTGCCGATCGATCTGGTGCTCAACGTCGGTTCGGGCGTGGGCTTTGGCATGGTGTTTGCGCTGCTGATCGCCGCCATCGTCTGGAATCTGGGCACGTGGGCGCTGGGGCTGCCATCGTCCAGCTCGCATACCCTGATCGGCTCGATTATCGGCGTGGGCCTGATGAACCAGCTGATGCACGGCGGCGCGGCCAGCAGCAGCGTGGACTGGAGCCAGGCCTGGAACGTGGGCAAGTCGCTGCTGGTATCGCCGCTGGTCGGCTTCTTTTTTGCCGCGCTGCTGCTTTACGCGCTGAAATTGCTGGTGCGCGTGCCCGCGCTGTACGCCGAGCCGAAGGGCGACCAGCCGCCGCCGTTCTGGATTCGCTGCGTGCTGATTCTTACCTGTACCGGCGTGTCGTTTGCGCACGGTTCCAACGATGGCCAGAAGGGCATGGGCGTGATCATGCTGATTCTGATCGGCACGGTACCGGCCGCTTATGCGCTGAATCGCACGGTCACGCCGAGCGAAACGCAGACCTTTATCTCGGTAGCGCATCATGCCAGCGAGGTGCTGGGCCGCTATACCATCGGCGCCGCACCGGTTGCGTCGCCGCGCGACGAGGTCGAGAAGTACATTGACAGTCGACAGGCCACGCAGGCAACGCTGGTAGCCGTGCGCCAGTTGACCGATACCATCGGTAGCCAGGCCGGACAGAGCCCGTCGCTGTCGGACGTACCGCAGACCCAGGTCAACAACGTGCGCAACAACATGTACCTGACGTCCGAAGCTCTGCGGTTGATGGCCAAGAGCAAGCAGCCGGCGTTTGCGCCGGCAGACCAGGCGGTGCTGGACAACTACCACTCCCTGCTGGATCGCTCGACCAAGTTCATTCCGACCTGGGTCAAGGTGGCTGTCGCCATTGCGCTGGGGCTGGGCACCATGGTGGGCTGGCGGCGCATTGTGCGTACCGTCGGCGAGCGCATCGGCAAGCAGCACCTCACCTACGCGCAGGGTGCGGCGGCCGAGCTGGTGGCCGCCATCACCATCGGTGCGGCCGATCGGTTCGGGCTGCCGGTGAGTACCACCCACGTGCTGTCATCGGGCGTCGCCGGCACCATGGTGGCCAACGGCTCGGGCCTGCAGTGGAGCACGGTGCGCAGCCTGCTGCTGGCCTGGGTGCTGACCTTGCCGGTATCCATTGCGCTGGCCGCGGGGCTGTTCTGGGTATTCCGCCACCTGTTCTGAGCATCCAAACGGTGCGTTGACATCGCCCGATCGCCCAGCACCTCAAGGCGCGCGCTGGCTGGACGGCTCAATCCGACATGCCAGTCAGGATGCCCTGGAAATGACTATCCAGGGCGCATTGGCGGTGGCATGCATGAACGCTCAGCCCATGCGCTCAGTCCGAATGATGTTCGCGTACTATTCCAGGCGGATGCTGCTGCAGTAGCGCAGGGAGTACCGTGGTGACATTTGTTGAAGATTCCTCGGATTTCCCGACTGCAGAAGCACGCGCGCCCCATTTTCTGGCCGGGGACGGTGCCGTCGCTTCACGCATGCGCGATGTTTCCTGGCAGACAAGCTCGCTGGGGCCACCCACGGGGTGGCCGCCCGAGTTGAAAACCCTGGTCGGCATGATGCTGGCCGCCGAACAACCCATGTTTATCGCATGGGGTGCCGAGCAGACGCTCCTCTACAATGACGCGTATGCCAGGCTGATTGGCAGCAAACACCCCGCAGCGCTGGGCCAGCCCGTATCCGGGGCCTTTGCGGAAGCGTGGACCGAGCTGGAACCTCTTTTTCAAAAAGTATTCGCCGGCCAGTCCATCCATATGGATGACTTTACGCTGATGCTCGACCGTGCCGGCGTGTCGGAAGAGGCGCACTTCAACTTTTCATATACGCCGGTTCGCGATGAACCAGGGCATGTTATTGCGCTGTTTTGCGCAGCGACTGAAACGACCGCGCAAGTGCTGGCGCAACGCCGATTGTCCGAGCAACGCGAACACCAGCGTCAGCTGTTGCAGCAGATGCCGGGCTTTGTCGCCCTTCTTCATGGGCCCGATCACGTTTACGAATACGTCAACGATGCTTACGTCAAAGTAGCCGGTGCGCGCGATTTTATAGGTCGCTCCGTACGTGAGGTATTCCCCGAGCTGGAAGGCCAGGGCTTTTATGAACTCCTGGACGAGGTCTACGCCACCGGCGTTGCCTTCAAGTCACCCGCGGCGCCGATCCGCCTGATCGGCGAGTGCGAGGACCGTTTCCTCGACCTGCTTTACGAGCCCATCAAGGCCGACGATGGCAGCGTCAGCGGCGTGTTTGTCGGTGGCCACGACGTTACGGATAGGCACCGCACGTCCCAATCATTGCGCGACAGCGAGGGATATATCCGACTGCTGCTTGCATCAACTTCGGAAGGTTTTTACGCGGTCGACTGCGAAGGACGCACCACGCTGTGCAATGCGGCCTTTCTCAACATGCTGGGTTTCCAGAGCGAATCTGACGTGGTTGGCCGCAAGTTGCATGACGTGATCCACCACACGCACCCGGACGGCTCGACGTATCAATCGTCGTTATGTCCGCTTTATCTTTGCGCCAGCGCAGGCAAGCCGGCGCACGTTCGGGATGAATTTTTCTATCATGTCGATGGCCGGAAGCTGCCGGTGGAATATTGGGCCCATCCGATTTTTCAGGACGGCCAGCTTCGTGGTGCGATTTGCAACTTCCGCGATGTGACCGAGCAGCGGCAGAACGAAGAAGCGCTGCGCGAGCTCAACGATGCGCTAGAACACCGCGTCGAGACCCGCACGATGGAGCGCGATCGCGCCTGGAAAAACTCGCAGGACCTGCAGGCGGTCGTCGGCACTGACGGCTTTTTCCGCGCCGTCAACACGGCCTGGACCACGGTTCTCGGCTGGGAGCCGGAAGAGCTGATCGGCCGACATCATCTGGATATGTCGCACCCCGATGATGTGGCAGCGAGCAGGAAAGTTCTGGCACTAGGCTCGCATGAGGAAATACCGACCTACGAAAACCGCTGCCGGCACAAAGACGGCAGCTATCGCTGGATCGCCTGGGTTGCGGCGCCGGACGATGGTTTCATTTACGCCAGCGGCAGGCACATCACGGCCGAAAAAGAGATTGCCTTCGCGCTTGCGACGATGCAGGCGCGGACGCAGACCATGTTCGAGACCAGTTTTCAGATGCAGGGATTGTGCGCGCTCGACGGTACCTTGCTCAGTGCCAACACCACGTCCTTATCTGCCATCGGGGCAACGATTGATCAGGTCGCCGGCATGCCGTACTGGGAAACTTTGTGGTTTGCCGCCACCCCCGGCGCACCGGCGCTGGTGCGAGCCGGCATTGAAGCGGGTGCTGCAGGGCATGCGTCTGCGCCAGGAAATCTCGCTGAACGTGCCGTCGGGGCGGCGAACATACGACTTCTCCATTCGGCCGATTCGCGATGGGCAGGGTTCGGTGATTGGCGTGGTGCCGGAGGCGATGGACATCACCGAACGCCGCATGGCCGAAGAGAGTCTGCGGCAGTCGCGCAAGCTGGAGGCGATGGGTCAGCTCACCGGCGGCGTTGCCCACGATTTCAACAATCTGCTGACGCCGATCATGTTGAGCCTCGACATGCTGCGCGATCGCGGCGTGGGGAGCGAGCGTGAACAGCGCCGGATAGCCCAGGCGCTCGAAGCCACCAACCGCGCCCGCACGCTGGTGCAGCGTCTGCTCGCGTTCGCCCGTCGTCAGCCGCTTATGCCCACAGCGGTGGATCTGCGGCGTTTGGTGGACGGCATGGTGAGCCTGCTGGTCAGTACGCTTGGGCCATCCATTGGTGTTTCGGTCGAGATGCCGGACGATTTGCCTGCCGCGCACGTCGATGCAAATCAGCTGGAAATGGCCATCCTGAATCTCGGTGTGAATGCCCGTGATGCCATGCCCCATGGAGGCACGCTGACGCTGGCTGCATCCACCGAATGGGTCGACATGGGGCATCGCTCGGCGCTGAGTCCGGGGTCGTTTATCCGTCTGTGTGTTTCCGATACCGGCACGGGCATGGATGAGGAGACGTTAAAGCGCGCGATCGAGCCGTTCTTTTCGACCAAGGCCGTTGGCCAGGGCACCGGCCTCGGGCTGTCGATGGTGCATGGTCTGGCCTCCCAGCTCGGTGGTGCGCTCACTATCGCCACTGGGCTGAACATCGGCACGGATATCGAGCTGTGGTTACCCGTAAGCGCGATGCGGGTGGCTGCCGAAAAGCCTGAGCGTAAAGGAACCCGTGCGGCGAAAGCCGCAGGGCTTGCACTGCTGGTGGATGATGATGAGCTGGTGCGAGCGGTCACCGCCGACATGCTCGATGAGATGGGTTATCAGGTCGTGGAGGCGTCGTCTGCCGAGGCGGCCCTGAAAATACTGGAGCAAGGTGTGCCGATTGATGCACTGATCACCGATCACCTGATGCCTGGCATGAATGGCACCGACCTGGCCCGAAAAGTGGTTGCCTCGCATCCGCAGATCAGGGTGCTGGTGGTCTCGGGCTACGCCGATACGGCGGCATTCGCGCCAAGTATTCCGCACCTGACCAAGCCCTTTCGGGTGGACGATCTGGCAGCCTTGCTCAATCAGGGCAAGCGGAAAAGCTAGTTTTCCTGATGTCGACGAAGCGGGATGCTTGGCCAGTTTCGTTGTCCTGCAAGCAGCGCCGTCGAGCCATAGTGTGTAGGAGGGATTGACGAATACCCCGCTAGACTACGCGCCAGATAACAGCCTATGGACGAGACCGGATCGATGCACGACGCAAACCCTGAGCTTACTGGCGAGGTAATGTCGGCCCTACTGGCGGCCACACCGGACTGCGTGAAAATACTTTCAGCACAGGGCCAGTTGCTCTACATGAACGCGCGCGGCGGCGAGCTGATGAAGCTCGACTCCGTCAACGACATCATCGGCCGGAATTTTCTCGACCTGTGGCTGGAGCAAGACCGCGAAAAGGTCGATCGCGCGGTGAAACAGGCCGCTGCTGGCCAACTCGTTCGCTTCGAAGGCTGCAGCTACGACGCGAGTAACGAGTTGAAATGCTGGGAAGTCAGCCTGGCGCCTTTCCAGGTCGCAGGAAAAGAGCTGCAGATCGTTGGCATCTCGCGCGATATTTCCGAACACCGCCAAAGTCAGATTGCGCTAGGGCTCAGCGAAAGCGAGCGGGAGCAGGCCGAGTTGCACAGGCAGGCGCTGAGCGAACTCAGCGATCGTTTGTTTGATCTCGACGATCCGTCCGAACTGGCCTACGCCTCGGCCGAGATTCTCGGGCGAACGCTAAAGGTCAGTCGTGCCGGTTACGGCACCATTGACCCGGTGGCCGAAACCATAACGATAGAACGTGACTGGAACGCGCCGGGCATCAGCACGCTTGCCGGCGTGCTGCATTTTCGCGATTACGGGACGTATATCGAAGACCTCAAGCGCGGCGACACCGTGGTGTTTGCCGATGCCTACAAGGATCCGCGCACGGCTGAAAATGCCGACAGCCTCAAGGCGATCAGTGCACAGTCGGCCGTCAATATGCCGATTACCGAGCAGCGCGGCCTGGTGGCGATTATCTATACGAACCACGAAGTCGCTCGTGAGTGGTCGAGCGCTGAACTGATCTTGATGCGCGAGGTGGCCAATCGCACCCGCATTGCCGTGGAGCGCCGACGGGTGGAGCAGGAGCTGCGCGACTTTACCGCGTCTCTTGAGCAGCAGATCACGGCGCGAACGGTTGAGCGCGACCGCATCTGGCGACTGTCCATCGACCTTATGCTGGTGGTGCAGATGGATGCACGCATTGTTTCGACGAATCCGGCGTGGGAAAAGACGCTGGGCTGGTCGAGCGCGGAGATCAACGGCAGCAACGTCCTTGATCTCATCCATCCGGATGACATCGAGTCAACCCTGCTGGAGTTTTCCCGGCTGGATAAGGGGCATTCAACAGCGCAATTCGAAAATCGCTATCGACGCCGCGACGGCAGCTATTGCTGGATATCGTGGAGCGCGTTTCCTAGCGACACACTCATTCACGCCGTCGGCCGCGACGTGGGCAGCGAAAAGGAACACGCCTCGGCGCTCGCCCTGGCGCAGGAGCAGCTGCGTCAGGCCCAGAAAATGGAGGCCATCGGCAAGCTGACCGGCGGCATTGCGCACGAC
>CBAAAD010000094.1:0-8588 GCA_964658785.1 uncultured Methylobacterium sp. | reverse complement strand
ACGATCAAGCTGATGGAGGTCTGCCGCCTGCGCGACACGCCGATCATGACCTTCATCAACAAGCTCGACCGCGAAGGCCGTTCGCCGATCGAACTGCTGGACGAAGTGGAATCGGTGCTGGGTATCGCCTGCGCCCCGCTGACCTGGCCGATCGGCATGGGCAAGCGGCTGAAGGGCGTGTACCACCTGCTGCTGGACGAAGTGCACGTGTTCGAGCCGGGCAAGAATTTCACCCGCCAGGACTCGACCATCTTCAAGGGTCTCGACGCGCCCGGCCTGCTGGAAAAGATCGGCGACGAGGCGATGCGTGAGCTTCGCGACGAGCTCGAACTGGTTCAGGGCGCCGCACCGTCGTTCGATATGGATGAATACCTCGCCGGCCGGCAGACGCCGGTGTTTTTCGGGTCGGCGGTGAACAACTTCGGCGTGCAGCTGTTGCTGGATTTCTTCGTCGAGAACGCACCCTCGCCGCGGCCGCGCGCCACGCTCACGCGTGAGGTGGAGCCGGAGGAAGAAAAGCTCAGCGGCTTCGTATTCAAGATCCAGGCGAACATGGACCCGGCGCATCGCGACCGCGTAGCGTTTATGCGCGTGTGCTCGGGCACGTATACCGCCGGCATGAAAATGATCCAGACCCGCACGGGCAAGGACATCCGCATCGCCAACGCGCTGACCTTTATGGCCAGCGACCGCGAGATCGTCGAAACCGCCTACCCCGGCGACGTGATCGGCCTGCACAACCACGGCACCATCACCATCGGCGACACCTTTACCGAAGGCGAGTCGGTCAATTTCACCGGCATCCCGAACTTTGCACCGGAGCTTTTTCGCCGCGCGCGCCTGCGCGATCCGCTGAAGATGAAGGCCCTGCAGAAGGGCCTGGCCCAGCTCAGCGAGGAAGGCGCCACGCAGTTTTTCCGGCCGGTGATGAGCAACGACCTGATCCTGGGCGCGGTCGGCGTGCTGCAGTTCGACGTGGTGGCCTATCGGCTGAAGGACGAATACAACGTCGACGCCAGCTTCGAGCCGGTCACCGTCACCACCGCGCGCTGGGTGCACTGCGACGACGACAAGATGATGGCGGAATTCCGCGAGAAGAACGCGATGAACCTCGCCATCGACGGCGCCGGTGAGCTGGTCTATATCGCACCGACACGGGTCAACCTGCAGCTGGCGCAGGAGCGCTGGCCACACGTGCGCTTTGCCAATACGCGCGAGCATGCCGCGGCGGTAGTGGCTTAAGCGCTGAGTGCTGGCGTCGGGCCGGGAGGGGTGCGCCAGCCTTTCGGCCTGCTCGCCTCGCCAGCCAAGGTCATGTCGAATACCAGGCATGGCGCGGCGCTAAAGGTGCACGACGCGCAGGCCGTTAAGCGTTTGCCAGATGCGTCGACCACTCGCTGGGGAAAGAGCATAAACAGCACACCACTCGCTTTCGCCACACCGCCCGCGGCACCGCGGTGGCAACGCTGGCTGGTGTTTTCAGCGCCCGCACGGATCGTCTTTTTCGTGGCGATGCTGCTGGGCACGGGCTTCGTGATCCAGGTAGTGATTCACTTGCTGGGCTGGGCGCCAAAAAGCGCCACGCTGTTGCAGCGGTCGCTGGCTACGCTGAGCCTGCAGCTGCTGCCGGCCCTTGTCGGCTATCTCGTTCTGGTCAAGCTGATCGAGCAACGACGCGTGCGCGAATTGGCGCTCGCTTCCATCCCCACTTTTGGTATGGGTGGCCTTGTTGCGGGCGCGACGCTTTTCAGCGTTGTCGTCGCCATTCTGTGGGGACTGGGCGTGTATCACGTCACCGGCACCAACCCGAACGTGAACTGGCTGCCGCAGCTGCTGGTGGCCGGCATCGGTGCGGGCATCGGCGAGGAAATTGTCGTGCGCGGGGTAATTTTTCGCATCGTCGAGGAAGCTCGCGGCACGTGGCTTGCGGTGGCTATTTCCGCGCTGTTTTTTGGCGCGGCGCATATCTTTAATCCTGGCGCCACCGCATGGAGTTCGGCGGCCATTGCCGTGGAGGCCGGCGTGATGCTCGCCCTGCTCTATCACGTGACCCGCTCGCTATGGGCCTGCATCGGCCTGCACGCCGGGTGGAACATCGTGCAGGGCACGCTTTACGGCATACCGGTGTCGGGCGCCGCAGTCGACGGCTGGCTGGTGTCCAACCGGACCGGACCGGCATGGCTGAGCGGCGGCGTGTTTGGCGCCGAGGCGTCGGTCGTGGCGCTGCTGGTGTGTTCGCTGTTTACCCTGACTCTCGTGTGGGCGGCGCGGCGCCGCCACTCGATCGTGCCGTTTACGCGCCGACGTTGAATGCGCTGGATCGCACCGGCCTGCTCCGCTATGGCGCAGCCGTGACAACGGCTACTCTGTCGCCCATGCCATGCTCGACGCTGGCACCGATTGCCCATGAACCCCGACGGCCTGCGCATGCCATCTACTTCCAGTAAATCATCGAAGCAATCGTGGCTGGCCAATCAGCCGCTGCAACGGAAAATCATGCTGGGCATTGGCCTGCTGCTGGGGCTCTTTTTGCTCACCAGCGTGATGACCATGAGCCTGCTGCGCAAGCAGCAAGTGGATCGCCAGTGGACAACGCATACCTACGACGTATTGCTGGCCATCACGGATGTGCGCCGATCGGCGCAAACCGCGCAAATCGGTGCGCGTGGCTACATGTTGACGCAACAGGCCGACCAGCGCCTGACGCTGGAAAGCGGCGAAAAGGATCTGGCTGTCCATCTCGCGCGGTTGCGCCAGCTGACGTTGGACAATGCCATCCAGCAATCGCGAATCGGCACGATCGAGGCCATGGCGACACGCTGGCAGCAGGAGTTCACCACGGGTGCGCTTGATCCCATTTCAAAGGTGAACACCGCCGATGCGGGGGCGGCTGCACTGCAGCGCCAGCACATCCAGGACAACTACCTGCAGCATCGCACCGTAACCATCGAAGATCTGCAGGTCGTGCTCGACCGCATGGTCGCCGAAGAAAACCAGCTGCTGGCCGTACGCAACCGGCAGCTGGATGACTCGCTCAACAGCACACGCCTTATCAATGCCGCTGCAGCCGTGCTCGTTTTGCTGCTCGGCATCGCCATCATCCGCCTCACCTCCAGCCTGGTGACGCGACCGCTGAGCCAGCTTACCGACCTGATGGCGCGGCTATCCAGTCACGATCACGACTTTGAAATTCGTCGACTGAATCGGCAGGACGAGATCGGCAAGATCGCGCGCGGTCTGCAGGTGTTCAAGCAGATGGCGGTTGATACGCAGTCGCAGACCTGGCTTAAAACCCAGGTCACAGCCATCTCGCATCGCCTGCAGCAGGTGTCCACGCATCGCGAGTTCGCCCAGCGGCTGACCAGCGAGCTGGTACCGCTATTGAAGATGGGCGTGGGCCTGTTCTATTCGTTCGACGAAACCCGCTTGCGCCTCGATCTGCTGGGCAGCTACGGCCTGCGCCTGGGCAGCCATTCCGCCGACGGTTATATGCCGGGGGAAGGCCTGGTCGGCCAATGCGCGGTGGAGCGCAAGCCCATTCTGATCGATGACGTACCGGCCAACTACGTGCATATCGATTCGGGCAGCGGCGACGCGCTGCCGCGCGCCATTGCGATTCTGCCGGTGCTGTATCGCGACCGGCTGATCGGCGTGCTCGAGATGGCCGGCTTTACGGCGATCGAGCCGCTGCACGAACAGCTGCTGCACGAATTGCTGCCGATCGTGGCGCTGACGCTGGAAAACCTCAACCGCGCCATCAACACGCAGGATCTGCTGGAGCGCACGCAAGAGCAGGCGGACGAGCTGCGCGTTTCCGAACTGGTCATGCGTCAGCAGAAAGAAATACTGCGCGACAACAACGACGCGCTGCAGGCAAAGACGGCTGAACTGGAAGAACAGTCCGAACGGCTGATCGCCTCCGAAGAAGAGCTGCGTGTGCAGACCGAGGAGCTGCAGGCGTCGAACGAGGAGCTGCGCGAAAAAACCGAAAGCCTCAACCGGCAAAAGCACGTGCTCGAGGATCTGCAGCAGGAAACCGAGGAGAAGGCCGAGGAGCTGGCGCGCGCCAGCCAGTACAAGTCGGAGTTTCTCGCCAACATGTCGCACGAACTGCGCACACCGCTCAACAGCCTGCTGATTCTTTCGCGCAGCCTCTCCGACAACGACACCGGCAACCTCGACGAGGAGCAGATCGAATCGGCCCGCATCATTCACGATTCCGGCACCAGCCTGCTGCATCTGATCAACGACATCCTGGACCTGTCCAAGATCGAAGCCGGCAAGATGGAGCTGGTGCTTGACGAGCTGCCGCTGGCCGATCTGCAGCGCCGGCTGATGCGCACGTTTGCACACGTCGCCGAGAAAAAGCAGCTGGGCTTTACTGTGGACATCGAGCCAGGCCTGCCGGCGGTATTGCGCACCGACGGCGCCAAACTTGAGCAGATCGCCAACAATCTGTTGAGCAACGCATTCAAGTTCACCGCAAGCGGCGCGGTATCGGTGCGAATGGGACGTCCAGATAAACAGACCGATATTCCCGCCGAACTGGCCGATCAGCGGCTGATCGCCATCAGCGTCACCGATTCGGGTATCGGTATTCCGGCCGACAAGTTCCAGCACATCTTCAATGCGTTTGAGCAGGTCGACGCGGGCACCAGCCGACAGTTCGGCGGTACCGGGCTGGGCCTGGCGATCTCGCGCAAGATCAGCCTGCTGATGGGCGGCGATATTCTGCTGCAGAGTGAGAGCGGTCGCGGCAGCTGCTTCACCGTGCTGCTGCCGGAGATGCCGCCCGCACGTGAGCCTGAAGCCGCGCAGAGCGAGCCGCGCGTGGCAGCGCCTGTTGCCATTCGAAGTAGTTCACCGCATCTGTTGCCAGACCCCATCGACGACGATCGGCGTTCGCTGCAACCCGGCCAGACGACGATTCTGGTGATCGAGGACGACCCGGCGTTTACGCGCATTCTGATCGACATGATCCATCGCAAGGGGTACCGGGCGCTGGCGGCAAGCAACGGCGAAGCCGGCCTGCAGCTGGCGCGGGAGCATCTGCCCACCGGCATTCTGCTGGACGTCATGCTGCCGATGATGGACGGCTGGACGGTGATGGACCGACTCAAGGCCGACATCGGCACGCGCGCGATTCCGGTGCATTTCATTTCCGCCACCGACGAGGCATCGCGCGGACTGGAGCTTGGCGCGGTCGGCTTTCTCACCAAGCCGGTCAGTCGCGAATCGATCAGTGCCGCCTTCGAAAAACTGCTGCACTTTGCCGAAGGCCATCAGCGCCACCTGCTGATCGTCGATGACGAAGCCGACTCGCGCACGGCCGTGCGCACCATGCTGCGCGCCGACAATGTGCTGATCGACGAAGCCGGTTCGGCCGAGGAGGCGCTGGAGAAAACCGCCGCGACACGCTACGACTGCATCGTGCTCGATCTGGGCCTGCCCGGCATGTCAGGGCTGCAGCTGCTGGAGCACTTGTCCAACGCGCCCGGCGGCGTGCCGCCGGTGGTGGTCTACTCCGGGCGCGACCTGAGCCGCGAGGAAAACCTGCTGCTGCGCCAGTACACCGACTCCATCGTGGTCAAGGGCGCGCGTTCGCCGGAGCGGTTACTGGATGAGGTCAGCCTCTTTCTGCACAGCATCCAGCATGCGCCAAAGCGTGTAGCTAACAACCCCAACGCCCTGGCCAGCGCCGAACTCACCGGGCGGCGGGTGCTGCTGGTGGACGACGACATGCGCAACCTGTTTGCGCTGTCCAAGGTGCTGCGGACCTGGGGCCTGGTGGTCACCATGGCGCAGGACGGTCAGAAAGCCCTGAAGGCACTGGCCGACGACGAAGCGCCGGAGCTGGTGCTGATGGACATCATGATGCCGGTGATGGACGGCTACGACACCATCCGCGCGATTCGTGCGCAGGAGGCCTTTGCACAGTTACCGATCATCGCACTGACGGCCAAGGCGATGCGCGGCGATCGCGAAAAATGCATCGAGGCAGGCGCCAGCGATTACCTGTCCAAGCCGATCGATATCGACAAACTGTCGTCGATGATGCGCGTCTGGCTGCAGCGCTGAGACACCATGTCCACGCCGCTGCCTGACATCGAGCTGGAGCAGATCGAGGTGGATCTGTTCGTGCAGGCGCTCAAGCGCCGGCACGGATTCGACTTCAGCCAGTACGCACCGGCATCGCTGACGCGGCGCGTGCGCCAGCTGGTGCAGGTACATCGGTGCGCCAGCATCACCGAGATGACCGCAAGGCTTTTGCATGATGCGGACTTCATCACACTCGTGGTGCAGGGGCTTTCGGTGCCGGTGTCCGAGATGTTTCGCGATCCGCCGGTATTCAATGCGCTGCGTGAGCAGGTGCTGCCGCTGCTGGCTTCCTATCCGCGCATCAATATCTGGCAGGCCGGCTGCGCCAACGGGCAGGAGGTTTATTCGCTGGCCATTCTGCTGGAGGAAGCCGGGCTGTACGAACGCAGCCACATCTTTGCCACCGACTTCAATCCCCAGGCGCTGAAGCGCGCGCACGAAGGCATTTATCCGGCCAAGGACGCACAGCTGTGGTCGCGCAATTACATGGAATCCGGCGGGCACCACTCGCTGGCGAGTTACTACAGCGCCCGCTACGACTTCATCCGTCTGCACGAGCGGCTGCGTCACAACATTACCTTCACCAATCACAACCTGGTGACCGACAAGATGTTCTGCGAGGCGCATCTGGTGCTGTGCCGCAACGTGCTGATCTACTTTTCCAATCCGCTGCAGAATCGCACCCTGGCGCTGTTCCGCGACAGCCTGGTGCGCGGCGGCTATCTTTGCCTGGGCCTGCGCGAAAGCCTGGACTTTGCGCCGGTAGCTGCCGACTTCACCGCCGTCGATGCCAAGCTTCGGCTGTATCGGCGCACGCTGCAAACGTCATCGGGCAGCCGTGATGCCTCGACCTGAAGCGATCGCCATCGGCTGCTCGCAGGGCGGCTTCAACGCGCTGCGGATCTTGCTCGGCGGACTGGATCGCCAATTGACGCAACCCGTGTTGATCTGCTGCCATACTTCGGGGGATGTTTCGGTGCTGTGCGAACTGCTGGCAAGCCATTCAACGCTGCCGGTTGTCGAGGCGCGGGA
The DNA here is from genome assembly GCA_964658785.1 of uncultured Methylobacterium sp. GTDB lineage: Bacteria > Pseudomonadota > Gammaproteobacteria > Xanthomonadales > Rhodanobacteraceae > Rhodanobacter. The sequence goes on along the minus strand of CBAAAD010000094.1, from coordinate 1,457 downwards.
GCGGGATCTGGCCATCGGGGGCACCGTGCACATGGCGCCCGGCGGCTATCACCTGTTGGTTGAGAACGATCGACGCTTTGCACTGTCAGTCGATGAGTACGTGCGCTATTCGAGGCCATCGATTGATGTGATGTTCGGTTCGATCGCTGATGTCTACGGCGCCGGGCTGATCGGCGTCGTACTGACGGGAGCGAACAAGGACGGCGCCGAAGGACTGGCAGGCATTCGCCAACGCGGTGGTGTAGCAGTGGTGCAGGCGCCGGACACCGCCGAGGCGCCGATCATGCCACGCGCCGCGCTGGACACGGCAGGAGCCGACTATTGCGTTTCACTGGAGCACATTGCACCACTGCTCAACCGTCTCTGTCTGGCTTGAACTTGCCTGGTTTGAATTCGATGCTGCCAAAAATCCTCGTCGTCGATGACACCTCCGCCAATCTGGTGGCCATGCGGCGTTTGCTGGCGCGCAGCGGTGCCGAGGTGTTTGAAGCCAACAGCGGCAATGACGCGCTGGCACTGTGCCTCGATCACCAGTTCGCGCTGATCCTGCTCGACGTCAACATGCCCGATATGGATGGCTTCGAGGTCGCGGCCCTGCTCGGCGAAACGGAGCAGTTGCGCGAAACGCCGATCATCTTTGTCACCGCCGCCTATGCGGACGACCTGAGCCGGCTGAAAGGTTATCGATCCGGTGCGGTGGATTACGTCGCCAAACCGATTAACGACGTGATCCTGCAGTCGAAGGTTCGCGTGTTTCTCGAGTTGTACGCCGCGCGTGCCGAACTTCAGCAGGCGCTGGCCTCCCTGTCCGAGCGCAACGAGCAGCTGACGGTGGAAATCGCCGAGCGCAAGAAAATCGAGGCGATGGTGCGCCATCAGGCCAGCCACGACACGCTCACCGGGCTGCCCAACCGCATGCTTTTCCACGATAGGCTGCGCGGCGCCATCACTCGCGCCCAGCGTCACCGCGGTCGATTTGCGCTGGCCTGCATCGATATCGACGGGTTCAAGAACGTCAACGACGAGTACGGTCACCCGGCAGGCGACGTGCTGCTGCAAGGCATTGCCGGTCGCCTGATGGACGAACTCAGGCGCAACGACACCGTTGCGCGGCTGGGCGGCGATGAATTCGCGCTGATTCTCGAAGACATCGAGGATCCGCAGCTGGCGCTGAAACTTTGCCAGTCGCTATGCGAAGCGCTGGCCGCGCCGTACACGCTCGCGCTGGGCGAAAACACGATCCAGGTGAGCGTCGGCGCAAGCATCGGCGTGGCGCATTATCTCGAAAGCCATCGTCAGGATGCCGATGAGCAGCTGATCCAGTGCGCCGACCATGCCATGTATGAGGCCAAGCGCGGCGGTAAAAATCGCTGCGTACTGGCGGGCATTTCCACGGCGGCGGCCTGAGTCGCGGCACAAGCGTCGGGGTTCACGCATCGGCTTGAACAAAAAAGGCG
>CBAAAD010000093.1:0-8622 GCA_964658785.1 uncultured Methylobacterium sp. | reverse complement strand
TGGATGCGCTCGCAAAAACTGCTGCACCACGACGAGCAGCTCAACTGGACCATGGTGCACGCCGGGCTGGCACCGATGTGGACTTTGAAACAGGCGCAGCGGGCCGCGCAGGACGTGGAGCGCGAACTGTCCAGCCCGCGTCACCCAAGGCTTCTGCGTAACCTTTTCGGCAATCGCCCCGCCGTGTGGTCGAGCCGGCTACAGGGGCTGGATCGCCAGCGCGCGACGATCAACACGATGACCCGAATGCGCTATTGCGACATCAATGGCCGCATCGATTTTGATGCCAAGGATATACCTGGCACGCAAAAGCCTGGCCTGTATCCGTGGTTTGAAGTGCCGGGCATGCGCCGCCGGGATACGCAGATCGTCTGCGGCCACTGGTCGGCATTGGGACGTTTTGCGGGTCTGGGCGTGCACGCGATCGATACCGGCTGCGTTTGGGGCGGCAAGCTCACGGCGCTGCGCATCGATGGCGAGGAGCCGCAATACATAACCGTCAATGCCGAGCCACATCGGCATCGACCGCCCGGCGGCGAGGATTGAATGTCAGCCGAAAAAAACCCCGCCGAAGCGGGGTTTTTTGTGGCCTTTGAACGGCCTTGGATCAGGCCAGCTGGCCGTGACAGTGCTTGTACTTTTTGCCGGAGCCACACGGGCACGGGTCATTGCGACCCACCTTCGGGCTGTCCGGCTCCGGCAGTCGCTGATAGTTGCCGGCATCATCCGACGCTGGCGCCGAAGGCGTGGCAAAGGCGCCCTCCGGTGCACCGCCACCGGTGGCCAGCATCTGCGTCTGCAGCCGCTCGGCCATACGCTGCTGTTCGGCCTCCACGGCCGCGACCTCTTCCTCGCTGCGAATGCGGATGCGCGCCAGCATCTGCACCACTTCGGTCTTGATGCGGTTGAGCATGTCGGAGAACAGCTTGAACGATTCGCGCTTGAACGCCTGCTTCGGATCCTGCTGGGCATAGCCCACCAGATAGATGCCCTGACGCAGGTAGTCCATGTTGGCCAGATGGTCCTTCCAGGCGTTGTCCACAACGGTCAGCATGATGTGCTTTTCCAGCTGGCGCATCGTCTCGGCACCGACCTGAGCCTCCTTGGCCTGGAAGAACTGCTCCACCGACTCGCGCACGTGGGCGAAAATCATTTCGGCGTCGATCTCGTGCTGCTGTTCGATCCACTTGGGCAGATCGAGCGAGAGGCCGAACTCGCTTTCCAGCTCACGGTTCAGCGCGGGAATATCCCACTGCTCATCGATACTCTCGGCGGGCACATGCGCACGCACCATCGACTGCACGACATCTTCGCGGATATCGGTGACCGTGGCGGAAACCTCCTCGCCCTCCAGCAGCTCATCGCGCTGGCGATAGATCACCTTGCGCTGGTCGTTGGCGACGTCGTCGAATTCCAGCAGGTGCTTGCGGATGTCGAAGTTGTGCTGCTCGACCTTGCGCTGGGCCTTTTCGATCTGCCGGCTGATCATGCGATCTTCCAGCGCGTCGTCATCCTTCATGCCGAAGCGCTTCATCCAGCGGATCAGGCCTTCACCGCCGAAGATGCGCAGCAGGTTGTCTTCCAGCGACAGATAGAAACGCGACGAACCCGGATCGCCCTGGCGGCCTGAACGACCGCGCAGCTGGTTGTCGATACGGCGCGATTCGTGACGCTCGGTGCCGATGATGTGCAGGCCGCCGGCCGCCAGCACCTGCTCGTGCAGCTTTTTCCATTCGGCCTTGACGCGCTGACGGTCGATCTCGGTGGCGTCTTCCGGCAGCTTGGCCATGGCCGCCTCGAGGCTGCCGCCAAGCACGATGTCGGTACCGCGACCGGCCATGTTGGTGGCGATGGTCACCTGACCTGGCGCACCGGCCTGGGCCACGATGTGCGCCTCGCGCTCGTGCTGCTTGGCGTTGAGCACCTCGTGCGCCACCTTGGCCTGGGTCAGCAGGCCGGACAGCAGTTCGGACACCTCGATCGAGGTGGTACCGACCAGCACCGGCTGGCCGCGCTCGTGGCAGGCCTTGATGTCCTCGATCACCGCGCGGTATTTCGGCTCCTGCGACAGGAAGATCATGTCCGAATTGTCCTTGCGGATCATCGGCTGGTGGGTCGGGATCACCACCACTTCCAGGCCGTAGATGCTCTGGAACTCGAACGCTTCGGTGTCGGCCGTGCCGGTCATGCCGGCCAGCTTCTTGTACATGCGGAACAGGTTCTGGAACGTCACCGTTGCGAGCGTTTGATTCTCACGCTGGATCGGCACGCCTTCCTTCGCCTCGACCGCCTGATGCAGGCCGTCGGACCAGCGGCGCCCGGCCAGGGTACGACCGGTGAATTCGTCGACGATGATGACCTCGCCGTCGCGCACGATGTAATCCACGTCGCGCTGGTAGATGCCGTTCGCCCGAAGCGCCGCATTGAGGTGATGCACCACGGCCAGATTCTTCGAGTCGTACAGGCCGCTGTCCTGCTCGATGACGCCGGCCTCGCGCAGCAGCTCGTCGGCGTGCTGCATGCCGGCTTCCGACAGGTGCACCTGCTTCTGCTTTTCGTCGACCCAGTAATCACCCTCGCCGTCTTCGACCTGCTGACGGATCATCCGCGGCACGATCTTGTTCACCGCCAGATACAGCTGCGGCGAGTCCTCGGCCGGCCCGGAAATGATCAGCGGCGTGCGCGCCTCGTCGATCAGGATCGAGTCGACCTCGTCGACAATGGCGTAGTGCAGGCCGCGCTGGTAGCGCTGCTCCTTGCTCAGCGCCATGTTGTCGCGCAGGTAGTCGAAACCGAATTCGTTGTTGGTGCCGTAAGTGATGTCGGCCGCGTAGGCCGCATGCTTGTCGGCATGATCCATGCCCGGATACACGACGCCCACGTCGAGGCCGAGAAAGTTGTACAGCTTGCCCATCTGGGCGGAGTCGCGGCGCGCCAGATAATCGTTGACGGTCACCACGTGCACGCCGTTGCCGGCCAGCGCGTTGAGATACACCGGCAGGGTGCCGACCAGGGTCTTGCCTTCACCGGTGCGCATCTCGGCGATCTTTCCCGAATGCAGCACCATGCCGCCGATCATTTGGACGTCGTAATGGCGCATGCCGAGCGTGCGCTTGGCCGCCTCGCGCACCACCGCAAACGCTTCGGGCAGCAGCTTGTCCAGCGTCTCACCGCCGGCGATGCGCTGTTTGAACTCTTCGGTCTTGCCACGCAGGGCGTCGTCGCCGAGCTTTTCGAACTCGGGTTCCAGCGCGTTGATGCGGGAAACGCTGCGGGAGAGCTGGCGCAGCACGCGATCGTTGCGGCTACCGAAAAGACTCGTCAGGGCACGGTTGAACATCGATCTTCCGGATTGGGAAACAAGTTGCCTGCGATGCGCGCAAGCCAGTCGGGCATATTACTACATGCCCCATAAGAACAGCCTTTTACCCGCTTGCGGCGCGGCACGCCCGGCCCGCAAGAGCGAACCACTGCGCCAGGCATATCGGATGGCGACTGGGTCGCCTCGATTCAAGGGGCGCGGCGGCGCCTGACTGCCCCGGCTCAGCGGTGGTTGCGGGCAAACACCAGCGGATTGACCACGTGGCCGTCGTACCAGACCTCGAAGTGCACGTGCGAGCCGGTCGATCGGCCCGTAGAACCGGCCTGAGCCACCACGGCGCCAACCTTTACATGCTCCCCTGCGTGTACTTTCAGCGCACTGTTGTGCGCATAGCGGGTCATGTAGCCGTTACCGTGGTCGATCTCGATCACATTGCCGTAGCCGTTGCGCACGCCGGCGTAGGTCACCATGCCCTCGGCCACGGCGTGCACCGGCGTACCGTAGGCTGCGGCGATATCAATGCCGGTGTGTCGCGCTGAACGACCGTCGAAGGGATCGGGACGCGCGCCAAAATACGATGAGATGTAGCCATCGACCGGCATGCCGGTGGGTTTCAGATTCGATTCGATCTTCGCATCCAGCAACAGGCTCTGCAGCGCGGACAACTGCGCCTGCTGCGTGTCGAACTGGCTGGCCAGCTGACTGATGCTGCCGTCGAGCGTTTGCGGCAGGGCGTAGGCGCTGCCGCTGACATCTTCCACGCCGCCAACGGCCGGCTGCTGGTCGAAGTTGAATTCGGTTGCGTCGAGTTTGCCAATCTCGGTCAGGCGCTCGCCCAGCGCGTTCAGCCGCGTCGACTGCGCCTGCAGCTGGCCCAGCTTGACCGCCAGTGCATCCAGTCCGCGCTGGGAATCCGCACGAACGCCGCTCAGCTGGGTGTCTTGCTGCTTTACCTGCTGCTGCAGTTCGCGAATTTGCGCCAGAGCCCGGTCACGCGGGCTGGCAACTGTCAGAGCCAGCCCCACGCCGGCACCGATACAACCCACGACCGCCAATGCCAGCAAAGACAGGAGTTTCCAGCGTACACGCTGGTCTGTCAGATCAAGTGTTTTGGGCAATTTGCGCGAACGTGAGACGAGTATGATTTGCATATCTTTCCAAAATCGAATGCCGGCACCGTGCAACGCCTTTCTCCAGCCAGCCCAACTCAGGCCATTTCTCGCCGCGCCGGTAATGGACCGAAATCCATCGTCGACTGCGGCTCCTTCGCTACGCTGGCCAAAAGAGCCGGCGTGCTCGAAGCGCTGGATCGCGCCCTGCGTCAGACGTTGCCGTCGCCGTTGCGCGAGCAGGTTCGTTTCGCCGACCTGCGCAACAGCCGCCTCGTCTTTCTGGCGTCTTCACCGGCTTGGGCAACGCGCCTGCGCCTCATGCAGACGCAGATTCTTGCCGCCGCTCACGCCATCGGCACGAGCGCCAGTTCCGTCACCGTGAAAGTGGTCCCGCAACCGCCGGTCGTTATCCAACCGGACACGTCAAAACCGCTTTCTACGGCAGCAGCCGCCCATCTTCAGGCAGCCGCCGCTTCGTTCTCAGACCCTGAACTGCGGGATCTGTTTCTTGGATTGGCGTCCCTCGCCGAAACCACTGATTCCAAAACAAAAAGCCAGGATTGAACCACCCCAACCTTCGATATTCGGGCTGAAGCTGACGCTCCAGAACGCGTGTCAGCGATGGCCAAGCCTCGATTTATAGCATGCGACCCTCACCTCTTGGCAACAAATGTCTAGGTGAGGTGAAAGAAAAGCGCTCGTCTGAGTGGCACGTCACAAACGCAAAAGGCCACGTCATTGGACGTGGCCTTTTGTTTAAACCTGATGCCTGAAGCTGAAGCCGTCGGTCAGATCGCCTGAGCGGGATGGGCGTAGGAGATCGGCGAGGTGGCCGGGTCGTCCTGATAGCTGACTTCCTCCCATGCGGTGACGTCGGCCATCAGCGTGCGCAGCAGCTTGTTGTTGAGCTCGTGACCCGACTTGTGCGCGCTGTAGGCGCCAATCAGGCTGTGGCCGAGCAGATACAGATCGCCGATCGCGTCGAGGATCTTGTGCTTTACGAATTCGTCTTCGTAACGCAGGCCGTCTTCGTTGAGCACGCGGTAATCGTCGAGGACCACGGCGTTGTCCATCGAGCCGCCGAGCGCGAGGTTCTTCTCACGCATCATCTCGATGTCGCGCATGAAGCCGAACGTGCGGGCGCGACTGACTTCCTTGACGAACGAGGTCGTTGAAAAATCGATTTCAGCGCGCGACGTGCGCTTGCTGATGATCGGATGATTGAAGTCGATAGAAAAACCGACCTTGAAACCTTCAAAGGGCGAGATGCTGGCCCACTTGTCGCCTTCCTGCACTTTCACCGGCTTCTTGATGCGGATGAAGCGCTTTGCCACGTTCTGCTCTTCGATACCGGCCGACTGCAGCAGGAAAACGAAGGGGCCCGCGCTGCCGTCCATGATCGGAACTTCCGGCGCTGAAAGGTCTACGTAAGCATTGTCGATGCCTAATCCCGCCATGGCGGAGAGAAGATGCTCGACGGTCGAAACTTTGGCTTCGCCATTGACCAGCGTGGTAGACCAGCTGGTGTCGCCGACGTTGTCCTGACGGGCACGAATGTCGACGGGTGGTTCAAGATCAGTGCGGCGAAAAACGATGCCGGTATTTGGCGCTGCGGGCCGCAGGGTCATGTAGACCTTGTCGCCTGTGTGCAGGCCCACGCCAGTGGCGCGGATAATATTTTTGAGCGTTCGCTGCTTGATCATTTTTGTTGGTACCCGTGTAGGCACAGCCAATTAGGAGCGGATGCTAACACAGTTTTAACCTGCGGCAATAGCAAACCATACCGTACAGTCTGATTAAGCCTTCATGCTTCCTTCATCTCTGAAGGCGTCACCAGACAGGCCCTTGCTCCCGATATCACTTGGCGATCGACACAACGCCCGTGCCTGGGACGGGAATCCGGCACGGGTGTTGGACCGGCAACGCAGACAGAGCCTGAGCTGCCAGCCATGCGCCACTCCGGACGCACAGTCTTTGCTTCCCACACGTGCAACCTATCGGTCCGAACGCCTGGCCAGCATGTTCCGGCACAAAGACGCTGCCGAGCCGCCGTTCTCGACGCGTGCGGGCACGCGCGAAGAATGCGATCTCAGATGGACAGGCTAAACGGACGTTTGTTCAATATTTCACGGCTCCTTAGCGAATCTTTTCACTCAGTCGGCCTGACGACGCAGAAAAGCGGGGATATCGAGGTAATCGAAACCCGGTTCGGCGTTCTTTGCCGGCGCACCGTTTGCATCCGCGCGAGCGTGGCTGACCGTGGACGTTTCCGGCTGGGCATAGTCGACGACTTCGTTACCCGTACCGGTACGCAGCACGACCGGACGCGGACGCATCTGCACCTGCTGGGTTTCGACCATGCGCATCGGCTGACGCGAGGCGGCGGCGCGGTTCAGGCCTGTGGCGACCACGGTGACGCGGACGTCGTCCTTCATGTCCGGATCGAGCGAGGTACCGATCACCACGGTGGCGTCTTCGCTGGCGAAGTCGTGGATGATGCGACCGATCTCGTCGAACTCGCGCATGGTCAGGTTGGTGCCGGCCGTCACGTTGACCAGGATGCCGCAGGCGCCGTTGAGGTTGACGTCCTCCAGCAGCGGGTTCTTGATCGCCGCTTCGGCGGCTGCCTGGGCGCGATCGTCACCACGGGCGGTACCCGAGCCCATCATCGCCAGGCCCATTTCGGACATCACTGTGCGCACGTCGGCAAAGTCGACGTTGATCAGGCCCGGCGCCGTGATCAGATCCGCAATGCCCTGCACGGCGCCCTGCAGCACGTCATTGGCGGCCTTGAACGCGTTAAGCAGGGTCACGTCACGGCCCAGCACGCTGAGCAGCTTCTCGTTCGGCACGGTGATCAGTGAATCCACGTGCTGCGAGAGGTCTTCGATGCCCTTCAGCGCGACCTGCATGCGCCGACGGCCTTCGAACGGGAACGGCTTGGTGACCACCGCCACGGTGAGAATGCCCTTTTCCTTGGCCAGCTGGGCTACCACGGGCGCCGCGCCGGTGCCGGTACCGCCGCCCATGCCGGCGGTGATGAACACCATGTCGGCGCCTTCGAGCATCGCTTCGATGCGTTCACGATCTTCCAGCGCGGCCTGACGACCGACCTCCGGATTGGCGCCGGCGCCGAGACCCTTGGTCACGTTGCCACCCAGCTGCAGGTGGGTACGCGAGCCGCAGCTGGTCATGGCCTGCGCGTCGGTGTTGGCGACGATGAATTCGACGCCTTCGATGTTGGCATTGAGCATGTGGGCCACGGCATTGCCGCCGCCACCGCCTACGCCGATGACTTTGATGACTGCATTTGGTGCGAGCTTATCGATGAGTTCAAACATTTCCCGTCCTCCTAAAGAGTTGTTGTCGTTGTAACCAGGGAACGCGACTAGGTGTCGGTCCATGGTGGTGGGCTGGTTCCTTCTGCCCTGGGTGACAACTCCATGCGTCACCCGGTAAAGCGTTTTTCAAGCTCAAAAATTCTTGGTGATCCAGCCGCGCAGCCTGTCGACGAAGCCGCCGACGCTGCCTCCGGCCGGCCCGCTCGCGCGCATGCCGCCGGCGCGTGCGCCGTGAAGCAGGAGGCCCACGCCGGTTGAATGCAGTGGGCTGGCGACCACTTCGCCCAAACCGGTGATCTGCTGCGGCACGCCGATGCGTACCATCTTGTGGAAGATCTCTTCAGCCAGCTCCAGCGCGCCTTCCATCTTGGAAGCGCCGCCGGTCAGGACCACGCCGGCCGCCACCAGGCTTTCGTAGCCCGAGCGGCGCAGCTGGTCCTGCACCATCTCGAAAATCTCTTCGTAGCGCGCCTGCACGCTCTGCGCGAGCGACTGCCGGGCCAGACGACGCGGCGGGCGATCGCCGACGCTGGGCACCTGGATCGTCTCTTCCGCGTGCGCCAGGCCGGTTTGCGCGCAGGCGTACTTGATCTTGATTTCCTCGGCGTGCGCGGTCGGCGTATGCACGCCATAGGCGATGTCGCTGGTCACCTGATCGCCGCCGATCGGCAGCGAGGCGGTGAAGCGGATCGAACCCTGCGTGTAGATCGCGATGTCCGTCGTGCCGGCGCCGATATCGACCAGGCACACGCCCAGCTCGCGCTCGTCGTCGGTCAGCACGGCCTTGGCGCTGGCCAGCGCCGAGGGCACCAGTTCGTCGACCGACAGGCCGCAGCGCTGGATGCAC
>CBAAAD010000092.1:5435-8639 GCA_964658785.1 uncultured Methylobacterium sp. | reverse complement strand
GTAATGATGGCCGTGCTGGTTTTCAGCATCGGCCTGATTGGTTTGGCCGGTTTGATGGTGATGGCTTCCCGCTCCAGTCACGCCGCTTACTTGCGTACGCAGGTGACGTTTCTGGCCAGCAATATGGCCAATCGCATGAGTGCGAATTCCACCGGCGTCTGGAACGGTAGCTACAACAGTTCGGCCTATCCGCTGGCCGTGAGCAGCGACCCTTGTGCTGAGGGAGTGGCCTGCGACTTTGCGGCATTGGCTGCGCATGATCAAAAGTTATGGAGCAGCCAGCTCACGACGTTTTTGCCCAATCCGAAGGCAACTATTCAATGCAGCAGCATCAAGTCGGCCAGTGTTGATCCGATGCCACAGCTCGACAGGCGGCCGCCGTATGGCGGCAACTGCACGATGACGGTCAGCTGGAGCGAGCAGGGCGCGGGTGACGAAAATCATCGGGGCAACGTCACCCGGACGTTTGCCTGGGAATTCCAGCCGTGATGCATCATCCACGTTCACATCAGCGCGGCGTCACGCTGGTCGAGCTGATGATTGCCATGGTGCTCGGCATGCTGGTGGCAGCAGGCATCATCACCGTCTTTATTTCAACCTCCAACAGCAACAAGGCGCAGACGCAGCTGGCGCGGCTGCAGGAGGAGGGGCGCTTCGCAATCACACGGCTCAGCGCCGATCTGCGCATGGCCAATGGTCAATACTGCACAAATACAGGCGGGGTAGCTCAACCCGGCGCGGCGGGTTTATATCTGGATCATTTGATTGCGCCGAAGGTTTACGCCCGTAACCTGATCGGTACGGCGGGCGCCGCAAGGGGGGCCTTGGGCGATGTGACGACGCCGTGGGCTGGGGCGAACGGAGCGGTGACATACCCCCCCATGCCTGCCGAGGCTTACAGCATGCCGTCGTTTCTTTTTATGCGCGGTTACGATTGCAGACTGAGCAGCTGCACGCCGATCGATCCCAGCAGCGCAGGTCTGCCCGCGCTGGGCACGGCTCTTGGCAATCGGGTGAAGGGGGCGGATGTCATCACCGTTCGGTATATCAATCCGTCAAGCGGATGGGCCATTGATAATGCGGTCGGCAGCCGCATCGGCAAAACATCCAGTGATGGGAGCATCGCGTCGATCGTTTTGAATCCGCGTACCGGCGAGCCGCCGCGAAGCAACTTTACCCATGGCGACCTGGTGATGCTGGCAGACTGTTCCGGTGCGCAAATTTTTGCCGCCAACTATGCGGCCGCCAGCGGCACGCTGACCTTGTCTGAAGACGGAAATTTCGAACACAGCCATCCGGCATCGCCGCGGCTGGAATCGGCGCCCAAGGTGTTTGACTTCAATCGCGACTTCCAGACCGTTACGTATTATCTGAAGCTCGTCAGCGTGAATAACGACCAGAGGCTGCCGTTGACCGGGGCGCTGATTCGCCGAGTCAACGGGGGCCTGAAGTCGGACGGTAGCGAGATGCAGTCTGGAGCATCCGAAGACGAGATGGTGCGTGGTATCGAGCGAATGGATTTTCGCTACGGCGTGGAAGATGCCGATGGCAATACCCGCTTTCTCACCGCACAACAAATCGATACGTCGACGAACTGTCCGCCCGCCGAGGTCGGTGCCATCACCGTGGTCGGTTGTCTTTGGCGAGGCATCAAGAGCATTGAAATCAGCGTTTTGATGGATGGCCAAATGCCGCTTTACTCCCTGGGCATCGGTGAGCTTGGCTATGCCTATGGCATAGACAATATTGCAAAGCCTGCGCTGCCTGGCGATCATCCGATCAGGCCTGGTGATCAGGGATTTGTTGACCAGATGCTGCGACGCGAATTCACGGCGCTCGTTGCCGTGCGTAATTACAACCCATGAAGCTAATGGGTATGGCAGGGATGCCGAGGAGAAAACTCATGGAGCAACCTAAGCGTTTAGTCGGCCAATGGAAATACGGCCATCCATCGCGGCGCGCTCAGCGCGGCGCTGTCATGGTGATTGCGCTTATTTTTTTGCTACTGCTGACCATTCTGGCTGTCAGCGCCTCCGGCAATTCACTGTTGCAGGTGCGCATGTCTGGAAGCCTGCGCAATGCACAACAGGCGCAGATGAGCGCAGAGACGGCATTGCGCGGTGCCGAATGGAAACTTTGGAGCAGCAGTGGAAGTGCTGGTGCGCATCTGCACTGCGGCACTCACGTGCCTAGTGACTGCTACCGTTTTGACGCGGCTAACCCGATCGGTGATGTCGTCAAATTTCGTACGCAGGCGTCATGGGTTTCTGATGGCGCTACGACGTACCAAGGTCAAGGCGGCGCGGTGGATTACACCTCGATGGCCAATGGCCGATTGGCGAAAAACCCGCTGTACATAATTGAAGATATGGGTCCGGAGTCGCCGCCGGGAATCAGCGGCGGTTTACATGAGTCGGGTGCGACCGGTGGCGAAAGCGGCAGCAGCACAACACGACATATCTACCGCATTACGGCAAGAGCCAGCGGCGGAAATGCGAATACGCTGCGCGTTCTTGAATCCACCTTTTCTGCCAAGCTCAATTGAACTGGAGTATCTCACCGATGCTTCAGTACGTTTCCCTTCGGCGGTATTTTTTCTGCGCAACCGCGGCTCTCGGATTTTCGATGCCGGCTTTTGCGCTGACGGCTTCCAACGCGACCATCACAACGACCAGCGCAATCAACCAAACGGTGCTGGGTGCTGGAACGCTCGGATTCAACACGGGCTATAACAGCGCTGACTGGAGCGGCATGCTGGATGCCGTGACGCTTAATTCCGACGGTTCATCAGGCATGGTGCTGTGGCGTGCAGGCCAAAAACTTGATGCCACCGCTGCGTCCAGTCGCATTGTCCTGACCGCTAAGTTCGGCGTCGATGGAAGCTTCGCCGGCGGTGCGGAATTCAAGCTGTCCAGGGATCTGGATGACCTGGCTCAAGTGCTGGTGCTCAAGCCAGCGAGCGTTAGCGCCACGCTGGATACTGTGCAGACGCGCATGGACTGGCTGCGCGGCGAAAAGACGTCCGAAGCTAATGGCATCATGCGCAGGCGCTCGACATTACTGGGCGCTATCGTGCGTTCGCAGGCGGTATACGTTTCGTATCCCGATAGCGGCTACCGCAACATGTGGCCCGATCTGGCTAACGGCAAACCGTCACCGGAATCGCTCGCCGCCGCATCCCCGGTTCCGGGTACAGGTAACGTG
>CBAAAD010000092.1:0-5425 GCA_964658785.1 uncultured Methylobacterium sp. | reverse complement strand
CGTGAGCTACGAACAGTTCGCCAAGGATCAGGGCCAGCGGCTACCGGTAGTTTATGTGGGAGCAAACGACGGCATGCTGCACGCTTTCGATGCGTCGCAGAGTGCCGATGGCAGCGTTACTTCGACATCCGGTCATGAGCTATGGGCCTATGTGCCACGCTCGGCCTACGCGAATCTTGGCCATCTCACACAAAAGAACGGCTTTGTGTTTGCACCGACCGTGGATGCGACGCCGGTGACACGCGACGTATTTTTTGCTGCACCAACGAGTGCGCCAGCGACAACATCAGCAGGCTGGCACACCATTCTGGTGGGTGGACTGGGGCAGGGCGGGCGCGGTATCTATGCGCTGGACATTACGCAGCCTGATCCGTTCGATCTCCATGCTGGAGTAAACGCAGCCAATGCCGGCAGCAAAATTCTCTGGGAATTTGAAGCCGGCATGCCGGCCGTGTCGTCGTACAGTGATGGTGCGGGAGGCAATAACCCCGGCGGCAATCCGGCCGACCTTGGCTATACCTACGGGCAGCCGAATATTGGCCGATTAGCAGACGGTCACTGGGTCGTACTTCTACCGAGCGGCCGTTTGCCCGCTTGTCAGCACGCTGATCCAAGCGACGCTTGCGGTGGCTACAGCGCGTTGTTCGTACTGGATGCGCAAAGCGGTAAATTGATGGCGGAATTGAAGACACCCACCGCGATCTCTGGCGTGACAAGTTATGGATTGTCGTCGCCGGTACTGGGCGACTATAACGATGATCAGATTGACGACGTGGCGTTTGCCGGCGACCTCGCTGGCAACCTCTGGCGTTACGATTTGAGCAGCAGTGATCCTCATCAATGGACGGTAAAGCTCGCCTATCAGCCCAGCGCGCAGGGCGTGCAGCCCATTACCGTCATGCCGCGGTTGCTGCCCGATCCGGTGACCAATCGGTTCATCGTGGTTTTCGGCACTGGCGATTATTCGGCTATCGATGCCACGGCTAATGCGGAGTCAACGCAGGCGGTTTACGGCATCCGCGATACCGGCAAGATTGTGGCGGGTATCAGCAATCTGGTGGCGCAAACATTGACCGAAAAAACGATACCAGGCGCGAATTGCAGCGACACTATGCGAGGCCTGAGTAGTAATGCGGTGCCATGGAACAAGGATGGCTGGTACTTCAATTTAATCTCGCCGGGCGAGCGGGTGGTCGTCACCGCAGGCGCGCTGTTCGATACCAACCGGGTCGTGATCAGCACGCTGATTCCCGATGGCGATGGGTGCTCCGGACATCGCGACGGTGCCGTAATGGTTGTTGATGGAGCGACGGGCGGCGCGGCCGATGGTTTATCAATGACGACATCACCGTGGTCGGCGGAGTCGACGAAAATCAAGCCGGTCGGCGGCCACGTCAGCAATCCGCCCGCAACAGGTACAGTTCCGGTGGCGACAGTGATCGGAGGCGGCAAGCTGATTTTTCCGGGTATCAGCCTCCATGGCGGTGAGCCGGCCCATGCAGATGATGCTATCTGGCGTCGGCGTTCCTGGCGGGAGCTGATGAATGATCTTTGAGGATGGTGCGGGCAAGCGTCCCATACACCGCACAAGCGGCTTCAGCCTGATCGAACTGCTGGTAGTGCTGGCCATTCTTGCCACCCTCGCCGCGATCGCGATTCCCGCGTACGGACGCTATGCTTTGCGAGCACACCGGGTGGATGGTCAGGCGCTGTTGTTGCATGTTGCGGATGCACAGGAGCGTTTTTACGCCGGCAACAACCGCTACGGTGCGCTGACCGATATCGGTTATGCCGATCCTGCGGTTTCGGAACAAAAATATTATTCGGTGACTTTGGCTGTTTCCGCCGATCCTGCAGGTAACAGTTCGCAGGCTTACGTGGCTACGGCAACACCGGTTGGTACACAAGCCAGGGACACGTGCGGTGCATTGACGATCGCCAACGGCGGTATCAAAACCCCACTGCCGGCGTCAGCCGCTGCCTATGCCAATGGCGACTGCTGGTAAAGGTTGGCATTTCAGTGCTGCATCTGCAGTCGTTCGCGAAAGCCACCCTCACGCCGGATGGGCCTGGCAAGTGCCGCGCGCAGGGCCGCGTCGGTTGACCAGATTTCGGCGTGGCTGCGGGCGCGGGAGATGGCGGTGTAGACGAGTTCGCGGGTGAGGATGCGGTTGGTTTCGTCGGGAGGGAGGACGACGGCGACGCTGCGATATTCGGAGCCCTGGCTGCGGTGGATGGTGATGGCCCAGGCGCTGTCGTGGGCCGGCAGCGCTCGGGGCGAGAAGCTGCGCAGGCCGCTGTTGCCTTCGCGGTCGCTGAGTTCGAACCACACGCGTAGTCCTTCCGCACCGTTAAGTGCGATGCCTACATCCCCGTTGAACAGGCCGCGGGCGTAATCGTTGCGGGTGATGATGACCGGGCGGCCGTGATACCAGGCGTGGGTCACGTCGCGATCAAAGCGTGCGCCGAGTCGGCGCGTCATCAGCGCGTTGATGCCTTGCGCGCCGAAGGCGCCATCGCGCAGCGCGCAGAGAATTTGCAGCTGATGCAGATTTCGCAGCGCCGTTTCCGGCGCAGCGTTTTTTGCCAGCAATGTTTGCAACACATCGCCATGACGCTCGATCCATGCATCGACATGCGCGCGCAACGCATCACTGCTATCGCAGCGACGCAGATGCAGATCGCCATCGCTGCGCTCGGTCAGCAGGTTATTCAGCCACGCCGGGTCGGGTGCTGTGCGCAGCGACTCGACACCGCGCTGCAGGCCGCTGCCCGCGCGCCAGGTGTGGGTGAGCGTCACTATGTTCCCGGCAAGCGATGTTGCGCTGCTTGTCGCGCCTGGTGCAGTCGTTAGCAGCGGTGCAAGCAGGTGCGTCATGGCCGGCGGAAACTGGTTGGTTGGCGCGCTGGCGACGACATCGGCCAGCACCGAACCGGCGTCGACTGAGGCCAGCTGATTCGGATCGCCGAGCAGAATCAGTACGGCATCGGGACGCAGCGCCTCCAGCAGCTGGCGCATCACCGCCAGATCCACCATCGACGCTTCGTCGACGACGACGATATCTTCGGCGAGTGGATGCTGGCGATCGTGGCTGAACGTGTTATCCATCGGCCGATAGCCGAGCAGGCGGTGCAGGGTGCGCGCATCGGCATGGGGAATAGCCTGCAGCAGTTCGCGGAACGGATTCTGTTCGGCCGGACTCCATGCCGTCTGCAGATCCGCCTTGCTCCTGGCGACCGACTGCACCAGTCGCTGCGCGGCCTTGCCTGTCGGCGCGGCCAGCGCAATCGATGGATGGGCGGGCAGCCCGGCGGCCTTGGCATGACGCAGCAGCATCAACAGCATGCGCATCACCGTCGTCGTCTTGCCCGTGCCGGGTCCGCCAGTAAGCACAAAGAAGCGCGTGCCGGCCACGGCGGCTACGGCGGCGCGCTGCCAGTCGTCGGCGCCTGATGGAGCGCCGGCAAACAGCGTGGCCACATCGGTCGCTAGGGTTTCGGCGGGGATCGGCAGGGTGCGGTCGTGGCATCGCTGCAGAATGGCGGCGGCCAGCTTCGATTCGTGCTGCCAGTTGCGCCAGAGATAGAACCGGTTTTGCGCATCGAGCACGAACGGCGTGAATCGCTGGCCATCGCCCACCCACGGCTGATCGCGCAGTGCGCTCAGCGCATCGGCATCGAAGCCGACATCGGTGACCGGATCGACCAGCCATGCGCACGAATGACCCTGGCCTTCGGCGGTGCTGGCGGCGCGCACGGCGCTGGCCAGCAAGGCTGAGCCGGTGCGAGCCAACACCCACTGCGACAAGGTCTGATCGATAACGCGCTCTTCGGCTGAGTTATCGTCCATCGCGTAAGCGTTCATGCGGCGGCCCCTTGCACATCAGTGAATGGGGCGCCGGCAAAGGCGTCATCCAACGCCTCGATCAAGGCGGTCGGCCAGCGGTGACGCCATACGCCGAGGCCCGGCTTTTCGGCCGCATCCAGGCCGATGGCGCGAACAAACAGGTACCAGCTTTCGCCCAGATGCAGTTCGGCCGTATAGCCGTCCATTCGCTGGCGAAGATAGCGGTGCAGGGCGACCGTGTAGAGCAGGGCCTGCAGTGGGTAATGGTGCTCGGCCATGGCCGCCTCCAGCGAAGCGCCGGTGTAATCGTGCAGGCGTGCGCCCAGCCAGTTGGTCTTGTAATCGAGCACGTGAAAGCGGCCGTCCCACTGCACGATCAAATCGGCGAAGCCGGTCAGCATGCCGTTGAGCATGGCGGCATCAAGGCTGGCCGGTACCACATCGGGCTGGCCGTGCGCGATGCACAGCTGCCTCAGCTGCGCGACAGCCACACGCTGCACCGGAAACTGAAACTCGAATTCCACGATGCGCTGGTCCGCTGCAATATCGCCAAGCCGCAGGCCATCGCCGAGATCGCTCTGGCGCACACGATCGACCATGCGGCCCACGCGCTCCAGCGCCTCATCGGCGGACAGGCTGTCGACCTTGATGGCCTGCGCGGTGAGCTGGGTATTCAGTAGCGCACGCTGCTCCGGCCAGACCGGACCGGGCCGTGCGAGCTCCAGCACCTGATGCACGGCGTCGCCGAAACGCGGTCCGCGCAGCGGATAGAGCGCAAGCAGGCGCGCGTCGTCGGTCATCTCGATCAGCGAAGGCTCATCCGCATCGATGACATCCGCACCGGCTTCATCGGCAGCGCCGCTGTCGTCGATGCTGACAGCTGCCGCCGCGTAGCGCGTCAAACCGCTGAAGCTGTGCAGCCACTGGAAAGCCCGCAGGCGCGGCAGCGGCGCGTGGGTGGCGCGCGCAGCGTTCGGCTCGGCGGGCTTTTGATAGCGCCGAGGCGTGCCGTCGAACCGCGGCATCAGCGCCATACCGGACAGCCTGTCGGCCATAAGCGGCAGCGACGTCTCGCCCTCGTCCAGTCCGAGCTGGCGCTGCGCCTGCGCGATCAGCGGATCGATGGCGGCGACCTGCCATGCCAGCTGATCCGTGCTGGGCCGGCGGCCGCGATCGACCCAGTACACGTGCACGGCGTGGACGGCGCGAGTCAGGGCCACGTAGAGCAGGCGCAATCGCTCCTGCAGATCTTCGCGAAAGTGCAGGCCCAGGTGATCGATAAAGTCGGGCGAACCCAGGTCGATGCAGCGACCGCCTTCGGCATCGTGATAGCGCAACACGCCCGGCGCGCGCGCGCCGCTGCGATCGCCGACGCGCCAGATCAGCGGCAAAAACACGATGGGAAACTCCAGCCCCTTGCTGGCGTGGATGGTCAGCAGCTGCACGCGGCGGGCGTCGCTTTCGATGCGCAGCTGGCGCTCGTCGGCCGCCTCGGCATCGCCGTCGCTGCCTTCCTGGCGCATCTCGACCAGCCACGCGTAAAGTCCGTCCAGCCCCTGCAGGGCACTTTCTTCCGCG